>CABQNF010000181.1 GCA_902465465.1 uncultured Collinsella sp.
CGCCAGGAAGCGACGAGCGATGAGGTCGTAGAGCTTGCGCTGGCCGCCATCGAGCGTGGTCGGATCGCCCTCGCCCGTGGGGTAGATAGGCGGGTGGTCGGTGGTCTCGACTTTGCCGCGTGTGGGCTTCATGGGACCGGCGAGCACCTTTTTGCATACGGGCGCCAGCGCCGGGTTGATCTTTGCCAGGTCGCTCACCACGGCGCCCAGATCGAGCGTCGCAGGGTA
This sequence comes from uncultured Collinsella sp., assembly GCA_902465465.1. GTDB lineage: Bacteria > Actinomycetota > Coriobacteriia > Coriobacteriales > Coriobacteriaceae > Collinsella. The sequence goes on from CABQNF010000181.1 coordinate 229, forward strand.
CACGGTATTGTCGACACGCGGGTAGCTGATGAGACCGGCCATGTAGAGGGACTCGGCGATGCGCATCGTACGCGCAGGCGAGATGCCCTCGGCCGCGGCGGCAGCCTGCAGCGAGGTCGTCGCAAACGGCGTGGGCGGCTGCTGCTTACGCGAGCGCTTGGTCACCGCGGCAACGGTCGCCGTCGTAGCGCCGTCGACGTGGCCGTACGCCGTCTCGGCAGCATCTTTGTCGGTAAAGCGCGCTGTCTTGTGCGCGATCTTAAAGCGATCGTCCTCGGCAGCGCCCTGCGCGGCACCCATGCCGCGAATCTGCCAATAGTCCTCGGGCACAAACGCCATGCGCTCGCGCTCGCGCTCGACCACCAGGGCAAGCGTCGGCGTCTGCACGCGACCGGCAGAGCGCACATTACCAAAGCCGCCAAACTTGGCGAGCGTCAGGTAGCGCGTGAGCACCGCACCCCAAATGAGGTCGATGTGCTGGCGGCTCTCGCCTGCGTCGGCCAGGTTCTGGTCGAGCGAGACGAGATTATCGAAGGCCTGCGTGATCTCGGCCTTGGTAAACGAAGAATACTGGGCGCGGGCGACCGGCAAGTCGGGCGCAACCTCGCGCACCTTGTTGAGGGCATCCGAACCGATCAGCTCGCCCTCGCGATCGAAGTCCGTGGCGATGATGACACTGTCGGACTTCTTGGCAAGGTTCTTGAGCGAGCGAATGAGCTCTTTCTCGGCCGGCAGCTTAATGACGGGCGCCCAGGTGAGGTAAGGCAGACTCTCGAGCTTCCAGCCCTTGATGGAGATGCCATCGGCAAGGAACGGCTTACGCTTGGTGTCGTAAGGCGGACGCGCCAGGCCATCGGGCATGTCGGCCGGCAGCATCTCGCCGTCCTCGGTGACCGAATACCAGCCCAGCTTTTTATCGAACAGCACGCTGTCGCAAAAATCGGGCGCAAGGATGTGACCGGCAAGGCCGATCGTCACACACTCCTCGCCCTTCCACTCAAAACGGTAGATGGCGGTGTTGTACACCTTGTCCTTTTTGGGCTTACCCGTGGACAGCCGCTCGGCGATCTGACGCGCGGCGTCGTTTTTCTCGGCGATGATGAGCTTCAAAAGAGGCTCCTATCTCGTGTCTCTGCGGCTGCGCCCGCGCTTGTGGCGGCCGACTTACGCCCTTGCTTGCTCAATCTGCCCGATGAGCCAATCGCACCAGGCATCCATGCCCTCGCCCTTGCGCGCGCTCACGGCAAACCGCGGCGCCTGCGGATTGAGGTCATCGAGTGTCTTAGTATACCTATCCATGTCAAAATCGAAAGCCGGGGCCACGTCGACCTTGTTGAGCAGCTGCGCGCCGGCGTGCTGGAAGATGCCCGGGTACTTGACGGGCTTGTCGTCGCCCTCGGGCACCGAGAGAATCATGATGGACAGGTTCTCGCCCAGGTCAAAGTCGACCGGGCAGACCAGGTTGCCCACGTTTTCGATAAAAATGACGTCGATGTTTTGAAGGCCCACCGCCTGGTCGAATGCGTCAACGGCCTCCATGATCATGTTGCCCTCGAGGTGGCACAGGCCGCCCGTGTTGATCTGGATGGCGGGCATGCCGGCTTCCTTCATGGTGATGGCATCGACATCCGAGGCGATATCGCCCTCGATGACGGCACAGCGCAGGCCGGCCTTATCGCGCAGGCGCTCGTTAGTGCCCAGAATCGTAGTGGTCTTGCCCGAGCCGGGGCTCGACAAGACGTTGATCACGTAGGTGTTTGTCTCATTAAATCGCTGACGTAGCTGATCTGCCAGGCGCTCGTTGCGCGACAGAATCGGCGACGCGATATCAATCGTTTTCTCGGCCATACTTAGCGCTCCTTACTTTGGCCCCTTTATACCCCATCACTAGATGGCTAGCGGGCTAATCGTCGGGGGTTTCGATTTCGATACTCGCGATATCGAGCTCGCGGCCGTGCAGTAGGCGCACGTTGGCACCACCACACTGGGGACAGCGACAGTGGAAGCGGTCGTGGTCAAAGACCTCGCCGCAGTCCAGGCATTCACTTTGCGGATGGACCTCCTCCACGGCAAGCTCGCAGCCTCGCGTGAGCGGGTCCTCGTCGCGAAATGTCTCCCATGCAAAGTCAAGCGCCTCGCGCACAACTTCGGTCATATCCCCGATACGCAGCGTTACCAAAACGGCGCGCGAGGCCCCCGCCCCACGCGCCGCGCGAATCACTGTATCGAGTATGCCGTTGACAATGCCAACCTCGTGCATACCGATTTACTCCTCGTCGTCCTCATCGTCCGAGAACAGGTCCAGACGGCTCACAAACAAGCCCTCCTTGCCCTCGCGCGCGGTAATGACCACGCGGGCGATGGCGAGCGAAATCTCGTAGAGCGAGAGCAGGGCGCCATACATGAGGCCCAGCGTAACGGGCGAGCCGTCGGGCGTAATCACAGCCGAGCCCACAAGCAGGCCAACGTATACATAACGCCAGGCACTGCGGAAAGCAGCGTAGGACACGATGTGGAAGACGGACAGGTAGAAGATGATGAGCGGCAGCTCAAACGCCACACCAAAGCCGATCATAAAGAGCAGCTCCATGTTGACGTAGTTCTCCAGGTCGGGCAGCGCCGTGGCGACGGCCGAAGTCTCGCCGATGAGCCACTCAAAGCCCGCAGGGATGATGATGAAGTAGCAGAAAATTGCGCCCAGGAAGAACAGCACCGTCGAGGCAAGCACCGTGGGCACGACCCATTTGCGCTCGTTGGGGCGAAGCGCCGGCAGGAAAAATGCCAGAATCTGCCAGATGATCATGGGCGTGCACATGACCACGGCCATCTTGATGGCCAGCGAGAAGCGCAGGCCAAAGCCGCCGAGCGTGGTGGTGATGTAGAACTTACCGTCCGGCACAAAGGAGCGGATGGGGTCTTCCAAGATGTCGAGCACCACGGGCGTGGCGAAATACAGCACGATAGCGGCGGCAAACACCGACACGACCACGATGGTCAGGCGGCGACGGAGCTCTCCCAGGTGATCGAAGAGC
>CABQNF010000182.1 GCA_902465465.1 uncultured Collinsella sp.
CATCCGGCCGTGACGTCATGGCCTCTGGTCCCCAGGTTGGTTTTTGGCATCCGCTCGTCGACAACCACGCCCAGGAGTACGACTCCCTGTGGAAGGACAACTTCATTGATGTAATGCAGACGTCCACCCGCAAGGTTTTTTGGAAGCAGGACGGCAATGCGGTCGTCGTTACCGTGAGCCAACGTATTGCTCCTCCCGTCCGCGCGTTCGGCATGCGCGTCGAGCTTGTCTACACCGTGCTTCCGAGCGGTCGCGTCGACCTCAAGGTTTCCGGCGAGCCCTACGGCGACTATTCGGACATTATCCCGCGCATCGGCATCTCCTTTGAGGTTCCCGGTTGCGATCGTGCCGTCGAGTGGTATGGCCACGGCCCGGGCGAGAACTATCCGGACTCGCTGCGTGCCAACCCGGTCGGTCATTACCGCACTACGGTCGACGACATGTTCACGCCCTACGTTATGCCTCAGGACTGTGCCAACCGCGAGGGTACCCGCTGGGTTGCCCTGCGTTCTAGCCACGGTGATGGCGTGCTGGTGACTCGTCCGGCCGACGCCGCTTCCAACCCGTTCTCGTTCTCGGCATGGCCCTATAGCTGCGAGGCTATTGATAATGCCAAGCACGTCTACGACCTTGTTCCGGGCGACACGGTCACGGTTAACATCAACGACCAGCTGCTCGGCCTTGGCTCGAACTCTTGGGGTTCCGAGGTGCTCGATTCCTATCGCACCCGTTTTGAGAGCTTCAGCTTTGAGGTGTCCCTGCGACCGCTGACGTCTGCCGATTTGGCTCAGGCGCTGGCACCCATTAAGGAGGCATAAGCCATGCATGTCTTTAACTCGCGCGCCGATTTCGACGCTCAGATGAAGTCCGTCAAGAAGTGGATGCGTACCGGCCAGGCGCTCGACGGCGTTTCTGAACTGCAGCACGATGTGGCGTACTCCATCGGCGACTCGCTGGTGTACTGGTGGGTCTATGCCCGCGAGGCCGCAACCGCCGACCTGGTCGGTCACCGTCGCTACCATGCCGTGCTCGCTCCGCTCGACGGCGACCTGACCGTCGAGGTTGCCCCCAAGGCAGGCCTCACCTGCACCCGCGCTTACAGCGATATCGATGATCGCGAGCGCTTTGAGGGGGCGGGGGAGACCGTGACGATTCCCGCCGGCGGCGTTGCCGTCGTCGAAATTGACGAGGCCTACCGTGTCGTGGCCGATGCCGCGGATCCCCGCGTCGTGGTACTGCACGTGACGGTCGAAGGTTATTCCTTCCCCAACAAGTAGTATTCGTCCGCCTGGACGTTTGCTTCGCGCCGTTAAGGGGGATGGCTTTGTTGACTCCCTTTTCCCCATTCCCCTTAGCAGGTGCGCCGTCCGTGTTTGCACTTGCAGCTCGGACGGGTTTAGATGACATTTAATAGATGATTGGGAGGGCTTATGAGCTCTGAAAAACGAGGAACGATTGGTTCGTTCGCTCTGCTGGGCATGACGGTCGCCGCCGTGTTCCGTATCAAGAACATCATCAACAACAACGCGGCCATCGGCTTAGCAGCCGCGCCGTCGTTCTTCTTCGCCACGCTTTTGTACTTTGTCCCCTATACCCTGGTTACCGCCGAGTTCGTCGGCCTTAACAAGGACTCCGAGTCGGGCGTGTACGCATGGGTTAAGACCTCGATGGGTGGTCGCTGGGCGTTCCTGACGGCATTTAGCTACTGGTTCGTTAACCTGTTCTTCTTTGCGTCCGTCCTGCCCAACGTCATCATCTACGCGAGCTACGTGTTCTTTGGTGCCAACGCCGAGCTTTCGCAGCTGTGGATCACCATTATCGAGATCGTTGTCTTTGCTATCGCCACGTGGGTTTCGACCAAGGGCGCTAAGTGGATCGGCTCCATTTCCTCCTTCGGTTCGACCGCGGCTCTCGGCCTGACCGCCGTGTTCATCCTGCTGTCCCTGGCTGCTGCCTTTGGCGGCGTTGAGTTCGCTACGGCTCCTACTCCCGCTAACATGGCTCCCGACATGAGCAACTTCGCAACTGCGTGGGGCTTCTTCGGTACGCTTGCCTGGATCATCCAGGGCGTTGGCGGCGCTGAGTCTGTCGGCGTGTTCCTTAACGACCTTAAGGGTGGCGTCAAGGCCTTCGTGCGCACCGTCGTTATCGCCGGTCTGACCATCGGCCTTCTGTATGCAGGCGCTTCGCTGCTGGTTAACCTGTTCATCCCCGAGGGCGGCGTTGCCATCTCCACCGGTATCTTCGACGTATTCGGCGCTGTCTTTGCCCACTTTGGCATTCCCATGGAAGTGTCTACGCGCGCCATCGGCTTGATCCTTCTCGCCGCCACGCTGGGCTCCCTCATGATGTGGACCTCTGCTCCCATCAAGGTTTTCTTCACCGAGATCCCCAAGGGTGTCTTTGGTAGCAAGATCGTCGAGCTCAACGAGCACGGCATTCCCGCCCGCGCTGCCTGGCTGCAGTTCGCCATCGTCGTCCCCATCCTGATCATCCCGGCCCTGGGCTCCGGTAACCTCGACGACCTGCTCATGATCGTCACCAACATGACGGCTGCCACCGCTCTGCTCCCGCCGCTGCTGATCCTGCTTGCCTACTTTATGTTGCGCAAGAACTTCGACGCTGCTCCCCGTGGCTTCCGCATGGGTTCGCGCACCTTTGGCCTGGTCATTGCTGCATTCCTGCTTGTGGTCTTCTGCTTCGTGCTTATCTGCGGCACCATTCCGCTCGATCAGCCGCTGTGGCTGACGCTGGTCTACAACGTCGGCGGCGTGGTTGTCTTCCTGGGCCTTGCCGTGATGTGGTACAACCGCTACATCAACCGCCTGCGCGAAACCGATCCCGAGGCTGCCGAGAGCGAGCTGCGCCCCTCCGTCCTCGACATGATGGAGTAGCGGCTAGGATTAATCTACGGCTGTGGAATAGATCGATTCCCTTTCCTAAGGAGGGGCCTTACGAGGCCCCTCCTTTTGTTTTGGGGCATGGTTTTGGACCCCGTGGTCAAAAAATGCCAAATATGAGTACTGTTGCAAAAGAGGTGTCATATTTTTCGGCCTGCTCTGAGCGAAAATGGGCTCAAAATCAATTTATCTAACCCCCTTTGAAGGGCGTTTGACGGCTTTCAACCGGTAGCGCGCAGAGATGTGGTGTAAGAGGCGGGGCATGACCCGCCTCCGCCCTTTCTTGAAAGGGAGGGGACACCGCCTAGAATTCGTCGTTGGAGTAATGAAGGT
>CABQNF010000183.1 GCA_902465465.1 uncultured Collinsella sp.
ACCAGCCTTTCGACAAGGAGACGGCGCTCGCCGCCGTCGAGCGTGCCTACTCCACACTCAAGCTGGAGCTCGATCTCGCCAAGGCAGTGGCCGACGCCGACCTGGTCATCGAGTCTATGGCCGAGGACACCCAGGCAAAGATCGACTTCTACAAGAAGCTTGCCCCGGTTCTCCCACAAAAGACCGTCATCGTCACCAACTCTTCCACGCTGCTGCCAAGCACCTTTGCCAAGTACACCGGCCGCCCCGAGAAGTACCTGTCGCTGCACTTTGCCAACTCTATCTGGAAGAACAACATGACCGAGGTCATGGCCCAGGACCAGACCGACAAGCGCTACTTCGACGAGCTCGTCGACTTTGCCAACGATATCCGCATGCTTGCCCTGCCCGTCAACAAGGAAAAGAACGGCTACCTGCTCAATTCCATGCTGGTGCCATGGCTACTCTCGGGCCTTGACCTGTATGTCTCGGGCGTGAGTGACCCCAAGAGCATCGACCTCGCGTGGACGCGCGGCACCGGCGCTCCCAAGGGTCCGTTCCGCGTGTTCGACACGGTGGGCATCCAGACGGCCTACAACATCGTTATGCAGTATCAGAAGGTCCCGGGCCTGGTGAGCCCGCTGCTCAAAAAGATGATGATGCCCTACAACTTTAAGGCTATGGCGTCCGTCCTCAAGAAAATGCTCGACGAAGGTAAGCTGGGCGAAAGCTCGGGCGAGGGCTTCTTCAAGTACTAAAAAATGATCCCTCGGGGACGGAGGAAACGGATCATTTTCGGCCGCCAACAGTGAGAAGATGGACCCAGAAATAGAAAGGAGTGGCAATGGGCCGGCTCGGGCTTTGAGGACAAGCTGCTGCAAGCCCAGGGCGATTTTTCGCTCAACGCGGGCCAGCACAGCGTGACGTATCTGTCGAGTTCTGACACGGAAACGACCGGTCGCTACCAGGTGCTGCTGTACGACAACAACTTTGGTGCGGCCGAAAGCTATCCCAAGTTCGACTAGGGCCAGCTGGGCGCCGCGGTGGTGACCGACTACAACGAGGGCACGCATTCGTTTGGGCGCATCTTTACAGTGGACGAGACGGCGCGCACCTACGAGCTTGTGGACCAGATCGCAGTACCGTTTTCAGGTTACGTCAACAGCGCGCAGCGCGTCGGCGATTCGAATAGTATGCTCGTGGCATCGGGCCAGGCCAAGACCTTTACCGAGTGCGATCGGTACGGTCTGGCCATCACCACCTACGAGATGGAGGCCGAGAAGTACATCTATCGCGTGTACAAGTACGAGCTGTAGGGCCGCGGTTAGGTTTGACCAATGGAGTATGAAAACACGCCGTTCGCCGATGCTCCCTCCGCGAGTGGCAGCCATATGGTTTGATGTTAGATACATATAGTTGTCGCCAGCCTGCTGGCGACGTTCCCCCTGATATCGGAGGTTCCAGGTATGTTTCGTGCTCCGTTAAATAACTGTCGGTTGGGCTAACATGGGTCGCCGTGCTATTTCGATAGCCCTTGCAGTGGTCTGCTTGGCTGTGCTCCTGGGCGCTACAGGGCTGTTTGCTATAAGCCGAGAAACGTCCTATATGCAGGAATGCGCTTCCGAAGGGTTTGCCATTGATGGTTACTATCGGGATGACAAAACGAGTCGGGAAACCTTGGCTTTTCTTGAGGAGGACAACTGTCGATGGCAGCTGGTCGACCAAGACGGAATCTGCACAGACGGGCAGTTTAAGCGTACGGACGATCCCAATATCCTGGTATTAAAGAAGGAAAACGGCGAAGAATTCGGCACGGTTCACGTTGCATATATATCGCGCCGACGCAATCAAGGGCAGATTTACCTAATTAGAAATACTAAGGTGACCCGATTTTATCTTGTGAGCACCGATCCGGCGTTTACGGTGGAGTCTGGCGAGGTCGATTCGGACAGTTGATTCACGGCAATAAAAAAGCGAGCGGGGCGCGGGTGTGAACTGCACCCCGCTATTTGCTCGTGTCCGTATCGCGCCTGCGCCTCGTCATAACTTGCGTCCGTGCGAGCGCTCATCCCGCGCCGGCATCACTTCACGTCAAATTCCACGCGATCGAGCTCGGGCACGTTGAGGTCGATGAGCTTGCGGGCGATACGGCGGTCGTGTGCCCCAAGCGCCTCGCTCGTTGTCACATGGGCGACAATCTCGCGCTCGACGATGCCTTCCTCATCGCTGTCGGTGGCCGAGGTCTCGACGGCGACGGTGTAATCCTTAAAGCCTGGCAGCACCGCCGCAAGCTCGCGCGTGGTTTCGGTCACGCCGTAGCCGTCCTGCACGCCGGCCTGCGCCGAGCCAATGGAACCCGCCGTCATAACGATGCAGGGGATGGCAAAGACTACCGTGCCCACAATGATGCGGCGGCGCACCTTGCGTGATAGCTCGTCGACCTCGGCATCTTCCTCGGCAGTCACAATGCCGTCGCCGTTGAGGTCGCGCTTGAGCGGCACGCGCAATAGAAGCAGCACGGCTTCGGCAGCCAGCGCGATAAAGACCACGTTGATGCCAAACTCATAAAGCGCCGAGAGAAACAATGACCCGCTTGCGATGGCGATGCCATAGCCCGCCGCGCACAGGGGCGGCATGAGTGCGGTCGCCACAGCCACCCCGGCGATGAGCGTGGCGGGTTCCTGGTCGCGCGAGTTGCCCAGGCCACCCGCAAAGCCGCCCGCGAGCGCGACGGCAAGGTCCCACACAGTCGGTGTCGAATTGTCGATGATGGCGGCCGTGGTGGTGCCAAGGGGCGAGAGCTTAAAGTACAACGTGGACGTGACCAGGCAAAAGGCCATCTGCAGAGCCAAGCTCGCGACGGCCTCAAGGGTAATCTCGCGGTCGAGCGTGGCGATGCCGTATGCCATGGCAAGGACCGAGCCCATGAGTGGGCAGATGAGCATGGCGCCTACAATGGCGATATCTGAGTCGATATCGAGGCCGATGCTCGCGATCAACATGGCAATGATCAAGATGCATAAGTGTGAGCCAGTCAGGCGCGCCCCGTTTACAAAGCGCTTGCGAATCACGTGATAGGGCGCACGTCCCTCGCGAATGTTGAATGCCCGCTTTAGAAAGCGGCTTGCGTTCTCCATGGCCTCGCTGTGGGCGGGGCGGATGCCATGGCGCCGATGATGGCGCTCGCGCAGTCGCTTGAGCTGTTGTTTATCGAGTTCCATGTCCACCTCGTTC
>CABQNF010000184.1 GCA_902465465.1 uncultured Collinsella sp.
CATTACGGGCGAAGTCATACGCGTCGACGGCGGAATGGCGATGTAGAAAGCAAGCCGGGTAAGCGGCTTGGATGAGGAGACCATGATGGAACAGAGAGTTGCAATCACCGGCATCGGTGCCGTATCGCCGCTCGGCAACACCGCGCTTGCCACCTGGGCGGCAATGTGCGCTGGCACGTGCGGCATCGGCCCGATCACGCACTTCGATACCGATGCGTTTGCCGTCAAGGTGGCGGCCGAGGTCAAGGGCTTTGACGGCAACGAGTACTTTGGCAAGCGTGACGCCAAGCATCTGGACCCCTGCGTTCAGTTTGCGATGGCGGCTTCGGACGAAGCCATGCACGATGCGGGCTTTGATGTCGAAGGCGCCATCGATCGCGAGCGCCTGGGCGTCTACGTGGGTTCAGGCGTGGGCGGCATGCAGACGCTCGTCGACAACGTCCATACGATTGCCGACCGTGGTCCCCGCCGCGCATCGCCCTATATGATCGCGATGATGATCCCCAACATGGCTTCGGGCAACATTGCGATTCGCCACAAGGCAAAGGGCCCGACCCTGCCCGTGGTGACCGCGTGCGCGACCTCGGCCCATGCGGTGGGTGAGGCGTTCCGCGCCATCAAGCATGGCTATGCCGACGCGATCCTCGCGGGCGGCGCCGAGGCGGCCATTATCCCCGATGCCGTTGCAGGCTTTACGTCCTGTCGCGCATTGACCACCAACCCCGATCCCGCGACGGCTTGTCGCCCGTTCGATGCAGACCGCGACGGCTTTGTGATGGGCGAGGGTGCCTGCGTGCTCGTACTCGAGAGCATGGAGCATGCACAGGCGCGCGGTGCGCACATTTATGCCGAGGTCGTGGGCTACGGCAACACCGATGATGCCTATCACATCACGAGCCCTGATCCCGAGGCTGCCGGCATTGCCCGCGCGATATCGCTGGCAGTGACCGAGGGCGACGTCAGGCCTTCCGAGGGTCTCTACATCAATGCCCACGGCACCTCGACCAAGCTCAACGATTCGTCCGAGACGGCGGGCATTAAGCGTGCGCTCGGCGAGGACGCGGCGCACGCCGCGCACGTCTCGTCGACTAAGTCGATGACCGGCCACATGATCGGTGCCACGGGCGCCATCGAGGTCATGGCCTGCGCCATGGCGCTCGAGCAGGGCGTGGTGCCGCCGACCATTAACTACCACACGCCCGATCCCGCCTGCGATCTTGACTACACGCCCAATCGCGCGGTTCGCGCCGACCTTACCTGGGCGCTTTCGACCAACCTGGGCTTTGGCGGACACAACGCCGCCATCGCGTTGCGTAGATATACGAGGAGCTAGAGCATGGATTCCAAAAGACTTGCCGAGATAGCCGATGTTATGGAGGACCGCGGCCTCACGCGCGTACGCGTTGAGGAGCCCGATGGCACCGCGGTCGAACTCGAGCGTGCAAGTGCCGCGCAGCCGGTTGCCGTGCCCATGCCTATGCCGGGTGCCGTGACTGCTCCGGCAGTGGCTCCTGTCGCCATGCCTGCCACCGCACCGGAGCCCGCCGCGCAGGCGCCTGCCGCCGCGCCGGAGCCCAAGGGCACCGAGGTGACCGCTCCCATGGTCGGCGTTTTCTATGCTGCCCCGGCGCCGGGCGACGAGCCGTTTGTGCACGTGGGCTCTAAGGTCAAGGCCGGCGAGACCCTCTGCATCATCGAGGCCATGAAGGTTCTCAACGAGGTGACGGCAGAGGCGGATGGCGAGGTACTCGAGATCTGCGTGGCCGACGGCGACCTCGTGGAGTTTGGCAGCTGCCTCATGAGGATCGGATAGGTGATACCCATGAACAAAGAAGAGCTCAAGAAGCTGTTGCCGCATCGCGAGCCGATGCTTTTGCTCGACGAAGCCGAGCTGGTGGGCGACGAGGCCCACGGCAAGATCACGATTACGGGCGACGAGTACTTTTTGCAGGGGCATTTTCCGGGAAACCCGGTCGTCCCCGGCGTGATTCAGTGCGAGATGCTCGCCCAGAACTGCTGCGTGCTGCTGATGGGCGATGAGGAGGCGCGCAGCGCGACGCCGTTCTACACGAGTCTTGACAAGGTGCGCTTTAAGCGTCCGGTGCGCCCGGGCGAGACGGTTGATCTGGTGTGCACCATCACGCGTGCGCGCGGGCCGTTCCGCTTTGCGACGGGCACCGCGAGCGTCAACGGTGAGGTTTGCTGCCGCGCCGATATGTCTTTTGCACTCATGCACGAAAGTTAAGGAAGGCTTCATGTTCGACAAAGTGCTCATCGCCAACCGCGGAGAAGTTGCGGTGCGTGTTATCCGTGCGTGCCGCGATATGGGCATCAAGACCGTCGCCGTCTATTCCACGGCCGATGCGGACGCGCTGCACGTGCAGCTTGCCGACGAGGCATATTGCATCGGTGGCCCGCGTCTTGCCGAGAGCTACCTCAACGACGATGCCGTGCTCACCTGTGCCGTAAAGTCGGGAGCTAAGGCAATTCATCCCGGCTATGGCTTTTTCTCCGAGAAGGCGAGCTTCGTACGCGACTGCGACAAGTATGGCCTGGCGTTTGTCGGTCCTTCGGCCGAGGTGATCGACAGCATGGGTGACAAGGACGCCGCGCGTCGAACAGCCGCCGCGGCGGGCGTGCCCATCGTGCCGGGCTGCGATTTGCTCAAAAGCCCCGAGGAGGCAACGGCGGAGGCCGAGCGCATTGGCTGCCCCGTGCTCATTAAGGCGCGTGCCGGCGGTGGCGGTCGCGGTATTCGCAAGGTCGAGCGCGTGGAAGACGCGGCAAAGGCCTTTATTGAAGCACGCGCCGAGGGCGAGGCCGTTTTTGGCGACGGCGAGTGCTACATGGAGAAGTTCGTTGCGCCGGCGCACCATGTCGAGGTGCAGATTATGGCCGATAAGCAGGGCCATGTGTTTTCGCTCGGCGAGCGTGAATGCTCGGTGCAGCGCCGCAACCAAAAGCTAATCGAGGAGAGCCCCGCGCCGTGCCTCGACGGACACGGCGACATTCGTGCTCGCATGCACAAGGCAGCGCGTGACCTGGCTCGTGCCGTCGGCTACGAAGGAGCCGGTACCATCGAGTTCCTGTATTCGGACGACGGCAATTTCTACTTTATGGAAATGAACACGCGCTTGCAGGTGGAGCATCCGGTTACGGAGTTTGTGACCGATACCGACTTGGTCAAGTGGCAGCTGCGCGTGGCGGCCGGCC
>CABQNF010000185.1 GCA_902465465.1 uncultured Collinsella sp.
TGGCGGTGCGCGATTCTCGCGAGGAGCAGGCCAAGGCGGCACACGAGCTCGAGCTTGCGCAGGCCAAGCGCGCGAGCGATGACCTGATTCGCTACAAGGACGAAGAGATTGAGCGTCTTAAGGACATGAAGGTCCGCCTGTCCACCAAGATGGTGGGCGAGTCGCTCGAGCAGCACTGCGAGACCGAGTTCAATCGCCTGCGCATGACGGCGTTTCCCAATGCATATTTCGAGAAAGATAACGATGCATCCGAGGGCACCAAGGGCGATTTTATCTTCCGCGAGTGCGACGCGAGCGGTAACGAGGTCATCTCGATTATGTTCGAGATGAAAAACGAGAACGACGAGACCGCGACCAAGCATAAAAACGAGGACTTCTTTAAGAAACTCGATCACGATCGTCGCCAGAAAGGCTGTGAGTACGCGGTGCTCTGCACACTGCTCGAGCCCGAGAGCGAGCTCTATAACGCAGGGATAGTCGACGTGAGCTATCGCTACGAGAAGATGTACGTGATTCGCCCGCAGTTTTTCATTCCCATGATTACACTTCTTCGCAACGCCGCCATGGGTTCGCTGCGCTATAAACAGGAGCTAGCGGAGTATAAACAGCAGAATATCGACGTTACGAACTTCGAAGCCAAGATGGAGAAGTTCAAGAACGATTTCGGCCGCAACTACGAGATCGCGAGCCGCAAGTTTCAAACGGCGATCGATGAGATCGACAAGACGATTAGCCATCTGCAGAAAACCAAGGAGGCGTTGCTGTCCTCCGAGAACAATCTGCGCCTAGCCAACAAGAAAGCCGACGATCTTACCATTCGCAAGCTCACCTGGGGTAACAAGACCATGAAGGTGGCGTTTGACGAGGCGCGCGGGGCTGCGACGGAGACAAACGATGAGCCCGCCGAGGCGGATTCATATGAGGTCGAGGATGCCGAGTAAGGCATAGCATATAGTGCAAAAGTGGGGCCGCTGGCGATGTTACCAGCGGCCCCACTTCATTTCGTTCCAGTATGTACGGCTAGTCCTCGAGCAGGTCCTCGATAAAGCCGACGCGGTAGTTTTTGAAGATGACCTCGCCGCCGTCTTGCGTGGCGTCCAGATCGACATCGCCCATGATGCCAAAATCGTGGTCGCCATCCTCGTCGGCAAAGATCTGGTGCACGTGCCATACGTGCGCGGTCTTCTCGTCGGACTCATCGATGGAAAACATCGCGGCGCTGCGGGCATTTCCGTCGGTGAGGATTTCCTCGTGCTGCTCGTGGTAAGCGTCGAGTGCTTTTTGCCAGCGGATCTCGCTCATGCCCCAGTTGTCGTCGAGCTCGCCCAGGTCGCGAACGTGCTCGCGGGCGGCAAGGGTCACGCGGCGGAAGAGCGCGTTGCGCACCAACAGCGTGCAGCCGCGACGGTCCGCCACGACCTCGTCGATGCCCTGCGGCGGCGCAGCATCGAGGGCTGCCGGGTTGCCGGCGTTCTCCCACTCGTCCACCAGGCTCGAGTCCACCGAGCGCACCACAAAGCCCAGCCACGAGATAATGTCGCGCAGACGCTCGTCGCGCTTCTCGATGGGTACGGTGCGGTCAAGTGAACGGTAAGCCTCTGCCAGGTAGCGCAGCAGAATGCCCTCGGAGCGGGCGATTCCGAGCTTTTGGATATAGCCCTTAAAATCGCTCGCGCTTTCCAGCATATCGCGCAGGACGCTCTTGGGAGAGAGCTGGTAGTCGTTTGCCCAGGGCACTTCCTGGCAGTACTTGTCAAAGGCGGCGTCGAGCAAATCCTCGAGCGGCTTTTCGTACGTGACGTCTTGAATGCGCTCCAAGCGCTCCTCATACTCGATGCCGTCAGCCTTCATTTCGGCCATCGCGTGGTCGCGCGCGGCGCGCTCCTGTGCGCGCAATACCTGCTTGGGGTCCTCGAGCGTAGCCTCGACCATCGAGATCAGATCCATGGTATAGGTCTCACTCTCGGGGTCGAGCAGCTCCAACGCGGCAAGCAAAAATGGCGAGAGCGGCTGGTCGAGCGCAAAGTCTTCGGGCAGGTCGACCGTCAGCGCATAGTCGATGTCTGGTGCGGCGTCAGTCGGGGCGTCAGGCGCGGGCGGCACCTCGGTGCGAACGACGACGCCGGAATCGATGAGCGTGGCGAAGATTTCGTCGGCGCGAACCTCGAGCTTAGCCTTTTCCTCGGAAGTCTGCAGGCTCGTCTCGATGAGGTCATGTACGCGGGCTCGGGCATCGCCGCCCTGCTCGACCACGCTAATCACCATGGAGTGCGTGATGCGCAGGCGCGGCTTGAGCGTCTCGGGCTGCGTCTCAATCAGACGCTCAAAGGTCTGCTTGTTCCAGGTGACAAAACCCTCGGGGGCCTTTTTCTTTTTAATCTTACGGAGTTTTTTGGGGTCGTCGCCCGCCTTGGCCATGAGCTTGGCGTTCTCGATCTCGTGCTCCGGGGCCTCGGCGATTACCATGCCCTCGGTATCGAAGCCCGAGCGGCCGGCGCGACCGGCAATCTGATGGAACTCGCGGGCGCGCAGGCGACGCATCTTGTAGCCGTCGAACTTGGTGAGCGCGGTGAGCACCACGGTGTGGATGGGTACGTTGATGCCGACGCCGAGCGTATCGGTGCCGCAGATGACGGGCAGCAGGCCCTGCTGCGCCAAGCGTTCGACCAGGAGGCGATAGCGCGGCAACATGCCAGCATGGTGCACGCCGACGCCGCATCCAAGCAGGCGTTTGAGAATCTTGCCAAAGGCCGTCGAGAAGCTCGTTCCCTTTGCCGCTTCCTTAATGGCCTCGCGCTGCTCCTTGCTGGCGATGCCAAAATTGGCGAGCGACTGCGCCGTCGCAAGGGCGGCATCCTGGCTAAAGTGCACGATATAGAGCGGGGCCTCGCCGCGGCGCATGGCGAGCTCGACCGTGCCCTCGAGGGAGGTCGTCACATAGTCGTAGCTCAGCGGAACAGGACGCGGGGCGTCGACAACCAAGTCGCAAGCAGCGCCGGTGTGCTCTTCGAGAGAGGCGGCGATGGCAGTGACATCGCCAAGTGTGGCGCTCATGAGCATAAACTGCGTATGGGGCAGGGTGAGCAGCGGCACCTGCCAAGCCCAGCCGCGGTCGGGGTCGGCAAAGTAATGGAACTCGTCCATGGCCACGCAGCCCACGTCGGCGTCCTCGCCCTCGCGCAGCGCATCGTTGGCAAG
>CABQNF010000186.1 GCA_902465465.1 uncultured Collinsella sp.
TGCCGGGGCGCGAGGCGTAGGGACTACCCACACGAACTCACGAAGGCTCTTAATTTTGGTAGGTTTTATCTGGTGAAACAGTAAAGGCCTCGGCTCGTTTGGTGCGAGCCGAGGCCTTTTGCGTTGGGCTGTTGCTGTCGGTGGTGAACTAGAACAGGAAGCCGATGGCGATGAGGGCGATGCTGACGATGAGCACGGCGATGTCTAGGCCCTTGATGGGGTAGCGCTTGTACGAGCTGGCGCGCGTACGCAGATAGAAGCCGCGCTGTTCTGCCGCCAAGGCTGTGGCATCGGTCTTGCCCACGCTCGAGATGAGCAGCGGCACGCACAGTGGCAGCATGAGCTTAAGCTTCTTGATGGGGTTCTTGGTGTCGTACTCGACGCCGCGTGCGGTCTGCGCCTCCATGATGGCGTTCATCTCCTGACCAAACACCGGCACAAAGCGCAGCGCCGTGGTAAAGGTGAAGGCATAGCGATACGGCACGTGCAGCACCTCGACGCAGGCGTTGGCAAGGTCGTTGAGCTTGGTCACCATGAGCATGAGGATGAGTGGTAACGCCACACCCAGCAGGCGCAGGCAGGCCTTCGATCCTGTGATGAGGCCCGTGTCGGTGATAAAGCCCCACACCACGTTGCCATCGCGCATAAAGGCCAGCTGGAGCACCAGCATGATAAGCGCGAGCGGAATCAGCAACTTGAGCAGCGAGAACAGACGGTCGACGACGCCGGCATAGGCACCCAGCGCAAGGGTGAGTGCCAAAAAGCCCAGCAGCGCCACGTAGGCGTCGGACAAGAAGATGCCGACGATGATGGCGGCGGCGAGGCCCAGTTTGACGACGGGGTTCAGGCGATGCAGCAGCGTGTCACCCGGCATGTAGTCGATGACGTTAACCACGGTGGACCATCTCCTTGGTAATTCGAACGACATCGGAGACCTCGCTCACCTGCGCAAAAGCGGGCGAGACGGAAGATGCCAGACGGCGCGAGAGTTCAATAACCTGGGGAGGCTCCACGTAGGCACGCCGCATGAGATCGATGTTCGAGAATAGCTCGTGCGTGCGGCCGCGGTCGAGGATGCGACCGTCGGCCATTACCACAATGCGCTCGGCAAAATCCGAGACGACTTCCATATCGTGGCAGACCATGATAACGGCGCAACCGCGCTCGGCCATGGTGCGCACCGTTTCCATGACGGTCATGCACTCGCGGTAATCAAGGCCGCTCGTGGGCTCGTCGAGCACGACGATCTTGGGCTCAACCACTACGACGGAGGCAAGCGCCACCATTTGTCGCTGACCGCGCGAGAGCGAGAAGGGCGCCTCGTCGGCCGGCAAGCCAAAGCGGTCGATGACGAGCTGGGCGCGACGCAGCGCCTCGGCACGGTCGATGCCGGTAAGCTCCAGGCCAAAGGCGACCTCGTCGAGCACGGTGTCCTTGCAGATCTGGCGGTCGGGGTTTTGGAAGAGGGTCGCGACCTCGCGAGCGATGCGGCTCGTGGGAACGGTTGCGGTATCCAGTCCCGTGACGCGCACGCTGCCCGAGGCGGGCTTAAGCAGGCCTGTGAGCAGCTTGGTGAGCGTGGTCTTGCCGGCGCCGTTTTGGCCGACGATGCCCACGAGCTCGCCGGGATAGAGGGTCAGGTTGAGGTCGTGGACGGCGGCGCCGCCATTGGGATAGGCAAACTCAACATGGTCGAAGGTGAGTACGGGTTCGGCGTCCTTGGCATGAGGACGCAACGACGGTGCATGCGGGGAACCGGTGGGCGCCTGGGCTTCGATGGCCGCGTGTGCGGGGTCGACGATGCCCGAAATCAGGCGCTCAGCCTCATCGACATCCAAGCAGGGGGTACCGCTTACCAGGCCATCGGCCTCGAGGCTATTGAAGATACGCGTGACGCGAGGGCAGTCGACGCCGATGGCACGAAGCTCGTCGGTATGCGCGAAGACCTCGTGTGGCTCGCCCTGCAGCGCGATTTCGCCAAGGTTGAGCACGAGCACGCGGTTGCAGTACTCCGAGAGCAGGGCGACCTTTTGCTCAACGACGACGATGGTGATTCCAAGTGCGCGGTTTGCCTCACGCAGCGTCTCGAAGACCAACGTGGAGCTGGCGGGGTCGAGTGCCGCGGTGGGCTCGTCGAGAACCAAGACGCGCGGACGCATGGCGAGGATGGCGGCGATGGCTACCTTTTGCTTCTGTCCGCCCGAGAGGGTTGCGATCTCGCGGTCGCGCAGGTCGCTGATGCCGACGGTCTCGAGCGTTTCGCTCACGCGCTGCTCGATCAGGTCGTGGGGAACGCCAAAGTTCTCGAGGCCAAAGAGCATCTCGTCCTCGACGACCGAGGCGACCATCTGCGTGTCGATATCCTGCAGCACGCTGCCGACGATCTGTGACACGTCGGTGAGCGAGGCCTCGCAGGTGTCATGGCCGTCAACCATGACGGACCCAAAGAACGTGCCGGTGTAGTGGTGGGGCACGGCACCTGACAGACAGGCGGCAAGCGTGGACTTGCCGGCGCCCGAGGGCCCGATGATGCCGATGAAATCTCCCTTGTTCACGCTGAGCGAGATGTGGCTGAGCGCCTGCTCGGTCTGCGTGCCATAGGAGAACGAGACATCGTCGACGTTGATGATCGTTTCCATGGATACCTTTCATAGTCATCGGAGTTTCTTGAATGACGAACCGTATAAGAACGTCCATGAGCTCGTTGTTTGGGACAGTCTTTGGTGGTGAAGTACGGAGACGGCTTTACGAGGTGCCCCAGGTTGGCGCGAAAGAGGAACGAAGCGTACTTGGGTACGCGAGCGACGAATGAACGCCAAGATGGGGTGGCTCGTAAAGCCGAGCAGGTTAGTTGAGCTTAAGGGCCTTCTGGATGGGCATGTAGAGGGCGCCGACCAGAATGGCGTTAAAGACGGCGGTCATGGCGACGACGGGCAGCATGGCGGCGGCGAGCTCGCCGACCACGCCGAGCATGGCCATCTTGATGATCATGAAGATGACGCCGGAGACAAAGGTGGTCAGGAAGGTTGCGACAATGGCGATGGCGGGCTTGACCTGACCGTTCTTGCCAGCGGCGTTGACGATGCCGGCCATGAGCATGGCGGCGATGCCCTCGGCGGCAAAATCGACGAACGGCGAAGTGGTGGTGATCTGGATCACGGCAGCCGA
>CABQNF010000187.1 GCA_902465465.1 uncultured Collinsella sp.
CGCGGCAGCGACCAGCACCGCCTCGCGCTTGCAGGCCTCTGCGATCTTGCGTGCATCCGCCCGATCCAAACCCGTCGCGACAAATGCACTCAGAGCGCACAGGCAAGCCGCAACTGCAACCAGGGCGCTCACAGCTCCACCCGCATAATGCGCCTGATAACCACCAGGGCAACGGCGTTGAGGGCAAGACCCAGCGCCACAGCGCCCGCGCCGGCAGGCGAAAGCAGCGCCAACACCGCGCACATGCCCGCCGGCATCGCCGCGACCATATGCGCAGACATGCGAGCCTGCGACGTCTTGACATCCAGGCGGCGCTTGAGCTCAATGCGCTCCCCCACCATGCTCGACGCCTCGGACAGTAAGTCGGCAAGCGGAGCACCGGTGCGCTGAGACACCTTAAGCGCCAAGGTCACAAGCGAAAGACCGGGGGCGTCGATGCGCACGAGCAAGTCATCGAGCGCATCGGTCGCCGAGATGCCGCAATCGATCGCCGCCGCCACCCGCAAAAACTCGGTATGCACCGGCTCTTGCGCATGAGCGCCCACAAAGCGCATGCCCTGGGCCAGCGAATGTCCCGAGGCAAGCGACATGGAAAGTGCGGTAAACGCCTCGGGCATGGCCTCTTCTGCATCGTGTTGCTCGCGCCGGCTCTCAAAGCCATCCCGAGCGGCGCCAGCGGCAATCGGAGCAACAAGTCCCAAGGCAAATCCGAGGGGCGATAACGACACCATCGTTAGTAAAACGCAGCAGACACCGCTCGATAGCAGCAGAAACGCCAAACGCCCCGAAGCATCTTCGATCACGAGGCCAAGGCGATGCGCCGGAGCCAGCGATGCCCACGAACGGGCGATCTTTTTCAGCAGATCGTTTTCCACCAGCTCACGCGGCAGCTTCTCTGCCGCCGTCTCGAGCGCCTGACGCGCCAGCTCCGCCGGCGGCACCTGCGGCACACGAGGTTCCGCCCCGCACGCCGTCGCAACAGAAAACCCTGCCAAACCCCCTACGACGAGGGGCACAGCGACCTCCATTCGTCCACCTCCTCTTGTGTGAGCGTCCCCGACCGCAGGCCTTCTGCAATAAACGGCGGCTCGCGGTCAAGCGTCCAGGTGCGCTCGGCGGCATCGAAAGTCACATAGCGCTCGAGCTCTACGCCGCCCGACGCGGCGCGACGCACCCCCGAATACGAGGAGACGAAACGCCTGCCATCGGCGTGGCGCTCGGACATCACGATGCCGTCGAGCGCCATGGCAATCTGCTCCTCGATGAGCTCGCTCGGCAGATCGATGCCATAACGTGCAAGCAACGTCAGACGCACCACGGTCTCCTGCTCGGAACCCGCATGAAGCGTGGTGAGCGACCCGTCGTGGCCCGTGTTCATGGCCTGCAACATGTCGCAGCACTCGGCACCGCGCACCTCGCCCACCACGATGCGGTCGGGGCGCATGCGCAGGGCATTGGTCACCAGGTCGCGGATCGTCACCGCGCCCTCGCCCTCAATTGAAGCCTCGCGCGCCTCTAGGCGCACCACGTGCGGATGATGCGCAAACTTGAGCTCGGCAGAGTCCTCGATCGTCACGATGCGCTCGCCGGTGGAGATCTCGCATGACAACGCGTTGAGCAGGGTGGTCTTACCAGATCCCGTGCCTCCCGCAACCGCCAGGTCCTGTCGCAGCGACACCGCGCACGACAGCAGCTGCGCATACCAAAGCGGCAGCGACCCCAGCCCCACAAGCTCGTCCAGCGAGCAGATACGGTCCGAGAACTTTCGGATGGTGAGAATCGGTCCGTCAATCGCCACAGGCGGAATCACCGCGTTGACGCGATAGCCCGTTTTGAGGCGGGCGTTGACGATGGGGCTGCGCTCGTCGATACGACGGCCAAGTGGCGAGATGATGCGGTCGATAAGCACACGAATCTGCTCATCATCCTCAAACGCATGCTCGATGGGGTACAAGACGCCGCCGCGTTCAAAGAAAGCCGAGCGGCAGCCGTTGATCATGATCTCGGTAACGGTGTCGTCCTCGATGAGCGGCTGCAACGGCCCCAAGCCCACCACGTCATCCAAAATCTCGTCGATGATGGTCTCGCGCTCGGGCGTCGCGAGATCGGTCGGCTCCTCAACATTGAGCGCCGCCTCCACCGCGGGACGCAATTCCGAGCGGGCAAGTACCGGGTCGATATAGGCGCTGATACGCGCCACTTCGTCGTAACCCATGCGGTCCATCACGGCGCGCTTAGCGCGTCGTTTCACCGCGCGGCGACGCCCCGCATCTACAGGAGCTGCCGCCGCTGCAGCGCCGGCAGCCTTAATCCTCGTTTGCAGGCTCATCGCTGATCACCCTCGCGCGACCAGGGAAGGCGGATACGCGGGCGTTCGGTACGCGTTGCACGGTCGGCGACTATATCGCTCCAAGGGCCGACGGCGCACCCCAGTTCCACGAGCATCTCGCGCGTGGCCTCGCGCACGCTGGTCGCAAAAGCGCTCGTCTGACCCACTGCCTCGTCGGCGCGCCCAAACGCCATGAGCGCGGCGAGATCCTGCCCGCCATCGGCGATACGAATCTTGGAGCTCAACGCACAGGCAATCTCAAAGCGCATGGCGACGTCCTCGTCTGCCCCGCGCGCACCGAACCGGTTGAACACGGCGCTCATGCGCGTGCGCGGCACACCTACTCGACTTGCCAGTTCAATGACGCGCGATGCCGATGTCGCGGACGACACCGCCGCATCGCCAACGACCAGGCAACGGTCGCTCGCCGCCACCGCAGCCGCCACGGCATCGCCCCAAAAGACCGAGGTATCGATAAAGACCACGTCGGATTCGCGACGCAGGACATCGAGCAGTAGCTCCACCGGACGTGCCATGAGCTCGGCTTGCTCGGGCGCCGCGACGGGACCCCAGAGCGTAACGCCCGGCGCCACGCGCTGGGATGCGGCTACGATATCCGGCTCGGTGAGCGTGCCCGCCGCCGACGGCTCGATAAGTGCCGCCATATCGCGCGGAGCATCGACGCCTAACAAGTCGTAAAGGTTTCCAAACATCAGGTCCAGGTCGAGCACGGCGGCACGCAAGCCCAACAGCGACGATGTGTGTGCCATGGTGGCAACAATCGTCGACTTGCCGCAACCGCCCGAACCCGAAATGGCGCAGATGACCGGAGCTCG
>CABQNF010000188.1 GCA_902465465.1 uncultured Collinsella sp.
CACCCGTGGCCAGCAGGCCCAGCGGCGTGGCCACGACAAGCACGGCGACCAGGATGAACGTGGGGACCAGCGAGGTCTTCTTGGCGGTTGCGCCCTCGGTCTCAAGCAGGCCGTCGGAAGCCTCGGGGCCGACGATAATGCTCGGCGCCGTCTTCTTGATAAAACCGTAGATGGCGGCCGTCGCTACGCCCTCGACCACGCCGGCAACCAGCATATGTGGGATCAACATGGCCGGAATAGCCACGGACAGCGGGAAGGGGCAGTACAGCGGCGCGCCCGAAGCGTTGGTAAAGAGCATCGGCTGAATACCAAACTCGATTGCCGCGCACAGGGCCGCCAGGCACAGGCCGACCCAGCCGCTTACGATGGCCGAAACCGAGGTGCCCCAGCTTTTGTCGTGCAAACGGCTGTTGAGCGCACGGAACACGATAGCAGCGGCAAACGGCAGCACGAAGGCCATGTTAAAGCAGTTGGCGCCAAAGGACAGGATGCCGCCGTCGCCAAACAGCAGCGCCTGCAGCGCCAGCGCGACCGAGACAGCGATAGCCGCGGCCTCCGGGCCCAGCAACAGCGCGATGAGCGCGCCGCCGACGGCGTGACCAGTGGTGCCGCCGGGCAGCGGCACGTTGAACATCATGAGCAAGAAGGAGAACGCGGCGCAGATGCCCAGGAAAGCCATGTGCTTGCGATCGAGCGTGGCGCGCACCTTCTTGATGCAGTGGACCCAAACGGGCACCATCGCCACCGCCATGACGGCATCGGTCTGCGGGGACAGATAATTATCTGGAATGTGCATGCACGCCTCCCGGTTATCGGCGCACGGAATTGCAACGCCGTTTGAATCACCTTTCCAGTGTTACGTAATGTCAGATTCGTAACACGACGCGGGCTATCATAGCAAAACGGCGCACTGCCGACAAAGCAGCACGCCGTTATGTAATGCGCGTGTCATATATGCAGGCTCAACGGTGCCTTATACCGGGCATAGCAGTCACGTAGGACTCGGCAGCAGCCACCGCTGACCCATACCCCAGCGCAGGACCTAGCCGCGGACCTCGCCGTTTACGCCCTTGCACACCTTGGTGACGATCTTCTGGTGCGCTTTTTCGACCTCTTCGCTGGTGAGCGTGTGGTCGTCGGAGCGATACGTAAGCGCAAAGGCCATGGACTTCTTGCCCGCACCGATACGGATGGGATCGCGGTAGACGTCGAACAGGCGCACGCCCTCGAGCAGCTTGCCGCCGGCGCTGGTAATACGGCGCTCAAGATCCTCGCAGGTCACAGCGTTGTCGACCACGATAGCAAGGTCGTGTTCAACAGCCGGGTACTGCGAGAACTCGCGGTAGTTCTCCTGGTTGCGGGCACCCTTGATCAGCTTGTCCAGATCGAGCTCAAAGGCAACGACAACCTCATCGATGCCCATCGCCTCGCGCGCCTTGGGGTGAATCTCGCCGACCCAGCCCAGCACGGTGCCGCCGGACAGAACCTCGGCC
This sequence comes from uncultured Collinsella sp., assembly GCA_902465465.1. Taxonomy (GTDB): domain Bacteria; phylum Actinomycetota; class Coriobacteriia; order Coriobacteriales; family Coriobacteriaceae; genus Collinsella. The sequence continues at coordinate 1,494 of CABQNF010000188.1, forward strand.
GCACGACCCGGCTGCAAGAAAGCGTAGCCCTCGCCCTCGACGGGACGGAAGCGAACCTTCTCGATGCGCAGCTGGGCGAGCAGTTCCTCGACAATGCCCTTACCAAAGAAGAAGCGCAGCTTGCGGTACTTCATGCTCCAAGACTGCTCGCTCCACTGGCCCGAGAGCACACCCGCCACGGACTTGGTCTCCTTGGGCAGGCTGGCGTTCTCGCGACCGTGGAACAGGCTGCCGACCTCGTACAGATGCACGTTGGGCGTGCCGTGGGCCTCGTTATAGGCCACGGATTGCAGCAGGCCCGGCAGCAGCGAACGACGCATCTCGGTCTGCTCGGCCACCAGCGGGTTCATGAGAACCACGGGGCAGCCGCGGCCCTCGGTGGACATGCCAATCTTCTCCAGGTCGCCCGGGGCGGCAAAGCCAAAGGTCGTGGTCTCGTTGAGGCCACAGGCGCGCAGGATCTCGCCAACCTTGCGGGTAAGCTTCTGCTCGCGCGTCAGACCACCGATGTGGTTCTTGGCAGCCGGAATGGTCGCCGTGACGCGACCCATGCCCCATAGGCGCAGGACCTCCTCGATCAGGTCGATCTCACGCGGCAGGTCGGGACGGAAGCTCGGCGGCGTGACCATAAAGTCCTCGCCGTCGCGCTCGACGGTGCAGCCCAGGCGGGTGAGCGAGCGCTCGATAAAGTCGGGCTCGATGTCGGCACCGCAGATGGCGTGCACGCGGGCCAGGCGCAGCTTGATGCTGTCGATGGTCTTGGGCGCGGGGAACACGTCCACATAGCCGGGGGCGACCTCGCCGCCGGCGATCTCCTCGATAAGCGCGCACGTCACATTGGCGACGTCCACGCAGCCGGTCTCGTCGACCTGGCGCTCAAAGCGGATGGAGGCGTCGGAGATCAGCGACAGGTCACGGCTGGTGTGCGAGGTGCGGCCGGCATTGAAGCAGGCGCTCTCGACCATCACATCGACGGTATCGTCCTCGATCTCGGAATCCATGCCGCCCATGACGCCGGCCAACGCCACAGGGCGCTCGCCGTCGGTGATGAGGCCCATGCCGGCGTCGAGCGTGCGCTCCTCGCCATCGAGCGTCGTGAACTTCTCATCCTGCTGGGCGGCGCGAACCACAACGCGACGATGGCCATCGCGCTCGGCAAAGGTGTCGAGGTCAAAGGCGTGCAGCGGCTGGCCGGTGAGCATCATCACGTAGTTGGTGATGTCGACGATGTTGTTGTGCGGGCGCACGCCCAGGGCGTTGAGGCGCTTGACCATCCAGTCGGGCGACGGACCGACCTTCACGTTGCGCACGATGCGGGCAACGTAGCGGTCGCACAGGCCCTCGTCGGCAATCTCGACGGAAAGCTCGTCGTCGGTCGCGCGGCCGGTCTCGGCCTTGATGGCGGGCAGCTCAACGTGGAAATCTCGATCGAAGATGGCGCCGGTCTCGCGGGCCATGCCGATCATGGACAGGCAGTCGGGACGATTGGGCGTGATCTCGCAGTCGAGCACGGTGTCGCTCGAGCCCACGTACTCGGCAAACGGCATGCCGCAGGGCGTATCCTCGGGCAGGATCATAATGCCGGAGTGGTCGCCGCCCAGGCCGAGCTCGCGCGCGGAGCAGTTCATGCCCATGGACACGACGCCGCGAAGCTTGCTCTTCTTGATCT
>CABQNF010000189.1 GCA_902465465.1 uncultured Collinsella sp.
GTCTTACCGGTGTAGTAAAGAATACGCTCGGTCGTGGTGGTCTTACCGGCATCGATGTGAGCCATGATGCCGATGTTACGGGTATCGGAAAGCTTGTACTTAGGCTTAGCCATGTTAGTTCCTTACCTTAACTTACCAACGATAGTGAGAGAACGCGCGGTTGGCCTCGGCCATCTTGAAGACGTCCTCACGCTTCTTGACGGAAGCGCCCAGGCCGTTGGAAGCGTCGAGGATCTCGTTGGCGAGACGCTCGGCCATAGTCTTCTCCTTGCGAGCGCGGGAGAAGTTGACGATCCAGCGGATACCCAGAGCGGTGGAACGACGGGAGTTGACCTCCATCGGGACCTGATAGGTAGCGCCACCGACACGCTTGGGCTTAACCTCGAGCGTGGGCTTGACGTTGTCCATAGCCTTCTTGAAGGTAGCGAGAGCGTCGCCACCCTCGGACTTCTCGGCAACGATCTCGAAAGCGGTGTAAACGATGCGCTCAGCGGTGGCCTTCTTGCCGTCAAGAAGGACCTTGTTGATGAGCTGAGTCACCAGGCGGTTGTTGTAAACGGCGTCAGGCTGAACCTCACGACGATTAGCTGCTGCACGACGCGGCATGTGAAATCTCCTTAAGTGTCTACCGTGCGGCGCTTAGGCGGCACACGGCGAAAGTATCAAAACGTTATCTGGCTTATTTAGCCTTGGGGCGCTTAGCACCGTACTTGGAACGGGCCTGCATACGGTTCTGGACCGGAGCAGCGTCGTAGGCGCCACGGATGACGTGATAACGGACACCAGGGAGGTCACGGACACGACCGCCGCGGACGAGCACGATGGAGTGCTCCTGCAGGTTGTGGCCCTCACCCGGGATGTAAGCAGTAACTTCGATGCCGTTGACGAGGCGAACACGGGCAACCTTACGAAGAGCCGAGTTCGGCTTCTTGGGGCTCGTGGTGAAGACGCGGGTGCACACGCCGCGCTTCTGGGAGTTGTGCTGCAGAGCAGCGTTCTTGGACTTCTTGGGCACGGAACGACGGCCCTGGCGAACCAGCTGGTTAATAGTAGGCAAAGCGTACTCCTTCTCGAATGATTCCAGCTTTCTGTAAAGTGCAACGGCTTGAATCGAGGGGTCAGCATCCCCCTACGAAACACGCAGTTCGATAGGATACGTGGCGTTAGCTGTGCCGTCAACAGACCACGCCGCCGGGCGTATCCAAAAATTGGTACATTTCCGCAAAGCCTACACAAAAGGAATCCCCTCCTGTGCGCTTGGGAGGATTCCCGGACCGGGCGGCCCAGGTTTTAAGTTTGCTGCTCTACAGTCCTGCGCAAGACGGAAAGCACATTAAGTGCTTTCCTTTGCGTGCGGAACTCGCGACAAACTTAAAACCTGGGCCGCCCGGTCCGGGAATCCGACGTGCTCGTTGGGGCAACGCCACCTGCCAAAAAGGGACAGGTTTATTTTGGTCGGTTTTATCTGGGGAAACGTCGCGCTCCGGCGGTGATCTGCTTTCGTCTTTCGCATGGAAATCGGCGGCGTTTTCGGAAGTATATCGCTCGGTCTAACCGTCCATTTAATGCAAAATGGGCCGCCTCCCCTAGTAGGAAGCGGCCCCAAATCTTACGAATAGATGATGGTAAAGGGTACTTCTGTTTCGGTCTCTCCTGTTGATGTGTATCTCGTGCCCTCAAGCGTTACTGAGACCACTTGATCGACATTGATCAGTTTTTTCGGCACCCAAATGTTCTCTCCGCTATTGCGTGCCATCGAAACATAGAAGTTGTACGCCCCTGCGTCGTCATCTTCGATAATCTGCTCCGATCCATCCTTGTAGCTGACGGTCAGTTTATGATCAACTGCTTCATAGCCCAGATCATCGATGTGTGTCTGGATGGAAAACGGGCTAATCTCAAGAGACGAGTCATCGGAGCGGAGTTCCTTTATATCGACGTGCGCTCCGACGTTAAACTCTGGCGTCGATACCTCGATCACCTTCGCATCCTCACCTTTGCCCTCCGTCCAGCTGATATTCCAGGTGACCGCATGTCCCAAATCTCGCTCGCGATCCCACGAGGCAAAGTACATCGTGCCATTAATGACCGTGTCGCTTGATGTGTCCTTATCAATTGTGCAGCGTGTGTCAGCCCATTCCTCGCCGAAGTTCATGCTGGGCGTGCCGATTCCTTGTTCTTCTTCACCATAGAGAACAAGTTCGCCAGTCTCTGCTGCCGGCTTGTAGTAGTTAACACCATTTGGATTGGACAACGTAAACGTCACGGCACCGCAACCGTTTTTATCGATAGCCATATCATGAATGTCGAGTGTATAGCCGTTGCCCTCGACGGACAGATTGACCTTCTGTACTGAACCCTCCAAGCTTTGGGGCGCGATGCCATCACCAAACTCTCTGGTGTAGGTATATTTAGTCCCCGATGAGCCGCCATTAGTCCAGGTAATGGAATCCCCGTTGCCGTGGTTTCCCCAGGCTGAGGCAAAATAGCCGGAATTGACAACGGCGTAGGCGACCCCTCCGGTCGCCAGCACTCCGGCAAGGCATCCGATCACGGCAACATACAGAGGCTTCGCGTGACCCTTTCGGCGAAGCGGCTCACCAGCAGCGGAATAAAGAACACGGTCAGCAAGATCGCTATCGGCTTGGACGGACTCGAAGGCCTGCTTGATTTGATTGGATTTCACGGTCGCCCTCCTCTAGGATGAATTTGAGCTTCGATCGACCGCGAGCTAAACGCGTTCGAACGGTCGCGGCTGGCACATGCAGTAACTCGGCAATCTCTGAGGTCGAAAAGCCCAGATAGTAATAGAGCACGATGGGAACACGGAATCGCTCCGGAAGTCGCATAACGTCTGACAAGACCGCCTTGGTCTCCTCCTGCGCCGCCGAAAGCGACTCGGCCAGGTTCTCAATATCCTCCACACGCCTCCATGGCTTTCGAAAGAGCGATTTGCATTCATTGATCGTGACCCGGATAAGCCAGCAGCGAAGATGCTCCTGACTTTCAAAGTGTCCATCGCTTTTAAGCAATTTAAGAAAGACATCTTGGGCAACATCATCGGCATCGGCGCGATCACGCAGGTACGTCAACGCGATTCGAAACACGACATCCCTGTGATCTTCAACCGCCTGTCTAAAAGCTTGTTCTTCCATAATCAC
>CABQNF010000190.1 GCA_902465465.1 uncultured Collinsella sp.
ACACCGCCTTGGGGGCATCGGGGTCGACAGTGCCGGCGAGCTTGCGGCGCATGCCCGCCAACTCATCCATACGCGCGTCCGAAAGATCGGAGAGCGCCTTCATGAGGCTCGGGCTTGTGGGGACGGGCGCCGGGAAGGGAAAGTTAGGGTTGACCGCCGGTGCTTTGGGCGCGGTGCGCGCGGGCTGCTTCGGCTGCGCCGTAAACGTGCGAACCGGCGTGCGCAGCCCCTCAACAGGCTCAATGCCGCTGGCGTCCAGATACGCCAGCGCTGTGGCGATGGCGTGCTTGCACATGCCGGGGTAGCGATAGGCAGCGGGGCAATCGCAGTCGTAGTCGATCACCTTGTGCTCGTCCATGTCGAGCGTCTTGTACAGGTCACCGCGCGAGCCGCGCACTGCACCCTCAACCGTCACGTTTTTGGAGAAGCGCGAGCCACTGTCCTCGATCGACAGCACGGCGCCGTTGAGCATGAGCGAACGCCCCTTCATAAAGGTGCCGCTCAGCGCCGCCTCTTTCCGGAGCGCCTGCACAAACGTCCCCTGTGCCATCACTTCCTCCAATCCACACAGGGTAGCTAATTTGGGACGGCGCTATTTTAGCTACCCCCATACGTCGGTTGAGATGTATTCCGACCCCGACTCATTCGCCGTCAGCCAAAGGGTAGCTAAAATAGCCCCGTCCCAAATTAGCTACCCCGGCAAAATCATTTTAGATAACCGTCACGCGGCCTTGGTTACCCACAATGGCCTTGGCCTCTGCCAGCAGCGGAATCGAGCGCGCGTTGACCTTGGCAGGCACCTCGGCACGCAGCACGCGCCCGTCCACCTGCTCGATAAAGATCTCCACGCGGTCGCCGCCCGGGTTAGTGGTGAGCACCGTGGCCAGGCGCGCCATATTGCCCTGGCTAAAGCGGCTGTTGGGCACCATGACCTCAAACACCTTGGGCTTGTTGTTCTCCTCGTTGAGCTCCAGCGGCACGATCTCCTGTGCGATGATCTGGTCGCCGCGGTCCGAGCGCTCGAGCTTGCCCTTGATGCGCACAAACGCATCAGACAGCTGTGCGCCGGTCTCGGGATCGACCTCCCCGTACAGGTACCCCTCGGCCTCTTTATAGGTTTTGGGGAACACGACGACGGTGGCCTCGCCTTCCATGTCCTCGAGCTGCACGATGCCCATGGGGTCGCCGTTTTTGGTCACGCGCTTGGACACGCTCGAGACCATGCCGGCCCACCACAGTGCCTTGCCCTCGGGGATCTCCTGGTTGATGGTGCCGCCCGTAGGATTCTGAACTTCGTAGCCGGTGTCAATCTGCGAGAACGAAAAGTCGCGCGCTTTGCTGAGCGCATACTCAAACGGGCGCAGCGGGTGGTCCGAGACATAGATGCCCAGAACCTCCTTCTCCTGGCTCAGCTTGAGGTGGCGGTCCCATTCCTGGCCGTCCGGATCGGGCACGCTGACCTCGAAGCCCGAGCCCTCAACGTCACCAAACATGTCGAAAAACGAGGTCTGGCCGCTTGCGCGGTCCTTCTGGCGCTTCACCGCGGCATCGATGATGTTCTCGGGGTTGTTCTTGTCCACAAAGTGCATCATCTGACGGCGCGGATAGCCCGTGGAGTCGAAGGCACCTGCCTTGATCAGCGATTCGATCACGCGGCGGTTGGCCTGGCTCGAGTCCACGCGCTCGACAAAGTCGTGCAGCGTCTTAAACGGACCGCCCGCCTCGCGCTCGGCGATAATCGCCTGCGCCACGCCGGTACCCACGCCGCGGATGCCGGCCAGGCCAAAGCGCACGCCCTCCTTGGTAGCCGTGAACTCGGTACCGGACTCGTTGACATCTGGCGAAAGCACGGGGATGCCGTCGTGGCGGCATGCCGAGACGTAGTGCACGATCTTGTCAGTCTTGCCCGTGTAGGACGTCAGAACGGCCGCCATGTACTCGTGCGGATAGTGCGCCTTGAGCCACGCCGTCTGCATAACCAGGATGGCGTAGCCGGCGGAGTGCGACTTGTTAAAGGCGTAAGATGCGAACTCGAGAACATCGTCCCAAATCTTCTGGGCGACCTCGCGCGTGTAGTTGTTCTTGATGGCGCCGTTCATCCAGTGGTCGTAGGTGGTCTCGTCCGAGCCATCCTCCCAGTGGAGCACCGTCGACGTGAGCAGCTTGATCTTCTTCTTAGCCACGGGCTTACGGATACGTGAGTCCGATTCGCCCTTGGAGAAGCCGCACATCTCGACGGAGATGAGCATAACCTGCTCCTGGTAGACCATGGTGCCGTAGGTTTCGCCCAGGATGTCGTCCAGACGGTCGTCGTAGGATACGGCCGGCTCCTTGCCGTTCATACGGTTGATGTAGGACGAAACCATGCCGGCGCCCAGCGGGCCCGGGCGGTACAGAGCGATCAATGCTACGACGTGCTTGTACTCGGTGGGCTTCATGTTCTTGATCGTGGCCGTCATGCCGGCGGACTCGACCTGGAAGACGCCGGCAGTGTGGCCGGAACCCATGAGCTTAAAGATCTCGGGATCGTCAAAGGGAATCTCTTCCTCTTTGATGTCGATACCGAAGTTCTTCTTGATGTTTGCCTTGGCCTTGGAGATAACCGTCAGCGTACGCAGGCCCAAGAAGTCCATCTTGAGCAAGCCCATGTCGGCAACGGTATGGCCCTCGTACTGGGTAATCTCGACGCCGCCCTTGGTGTCGAGCTTGGTGGGCACGTGCTCGTTGACGGGGTCGCGGCAAATCAGAACGGCGCACGCGTGCACGCCCTCGCCACGGGTGAGGCCCTCAATCGAGAGCGCCGTGTCGATGATGCGGCGGGCGTCGTCGTCCTTTTTATAGGCCTCGGCAAAGTCGGGGTTAAACAAATCCTCTTTGCCGGGTTGTTTTTCGAGTACCTGCTTGAGCTTGACCTTGGGGTCGCTCGAGACCATCTTGGACAGGCGCTGGCCCATGTAGACCGGGTAGTCCAGAACGCGCGCGGCATCGTTGATGGCCTGCTTGGCCTTGATGGTCGAGTAGGTGATAACGTGGGTGACCTTCTCGGGGCCGTAGAGCTGCCGAACGTGCTCCACAACCTCGAGGCGACGCTCATCGTCGAAGTCCATATCGATATCGGGCATCTCGGTACGCTGCGGGGACAGGAACCTCTCG
>CABQNF010000191.1 GCA_902465465.1 uncultured Collinsella sp.
CCGGGCGGCTAACCCACACAAACCCCCGAAGAGCCATTTTTCGGCGGCAAAATCGCAGGATTTCAGCGTCGAAACCGCAGGAAACGGCACTCCTAAAGTGTCGATGCTTCGGGGGTCCGTTTTAGCTCGTTCACTTCTCGGGAAAAGCATTAGGCCTCGCTGCTAGCTATCCAAAAAGACACCTCTCCCTTCCCCACCGCTACCCAAAAAATCATCCAACATTAATCTTGGCTCAAGAATCGCTTAATCTATAACCTGCACTATAGAGTTCGAACAAGGGCGGGGCGGCGCCATACAGGCCGCCGAACGCTACGCTCGCGCCCGGGCAGATCGCCCGGCGTCGCGCCCATCGAACGAAGGGACAGGTCATGGACGACCTCGAAAAAGTTGAAACCATCCGCACCAAGTGCAATGTGAGCTACACCGACGCCAAGGCGGCGCTCGACGCTGCCGACGGCAACGTTTTGGACGCCATCATTTGGCTCGAGTCGCAGGGCAAGACGCAGACCACATCGGCGCACGCCGTCACCGAGTCCGCGCCGGTCGACGAGCCCTCGGCCGAGATGGTCGCCGCGCAGGCCGCCTACGAAAAGTCGAGCGAAAAGACCGACTTCTCCAAGAAGATGGACAGCGTGTGGGAGTACCTCAAAAAGCTCTTCCGCCTGAGTTTGGACACCAAGTTTATCGCCACGCGCCGCGATGCGATCATCCTCAACATTCCCATCCTGATCCCCATCGTCGCGCTGTTTGCCTGGGGCGCCACGATATGGCTGATGCTGATTGGCCTGTTCTTTGGCATGCGCTACCGCATCGACAGCAACGGCGACGTGCCCGGCAGCATCAACAACCTTATGAATCACGCCGCCGACGCCGCGGACGACATCAAGCAAAATCTCAACGACGACAAGTAATCGCAGACGGGGGCACGTATGGCACGAATCCTGATCGTAGAGGACGAGGAGAAAATCGCCCGCTTTGTGACGCTCGAGCTGGAGCACGAGGGCTACCAGGTGGAGCACGCCGCCGACGGCCGCACCGCCGTGGACCTGGCGCTGGAGCGCGACTACGATCTGATTCTGCTCGATGTGCTGTTGCCTCAGCTCAGCGGCATGGAGGTGCTGCGACGCGTCCGCAAGCACAAGGATGTGCCGGTGATTATGGTCACCGCGCGCGATGCCGTGATGGACAAGGTGGCCGGGCTCGATGCCGGCGCCGACGATTACCTGACCAAGCCGTTTGCGATTGAGGAGCTGTTCGCACGGATCCGCGTGGCGTTGAAGCGCTCGGAGGCCGTGCGGGCGGCTTCGGGCGTTGGCGGCATCGGGACGGGCGCGGCAGGCGGCACGGGTGTCGGCGCCACTGCGATGCCCCCGGTCAGTGACTCGACCCAGGTTTCCGCCTCGCTCTCCCCCGCCACGCTCGCCGTGGGCTCGGTTGCGCTCGACCCCGACCGCCGCGAAGTCACGGTCGGCGGCTCGCCCATTGCGCTCACGGCCCGCGAGTTCGATGTCCTCGCCCTGCTTATGGCGCATGCCGAGACCGTGCTCACGCGCGAACGCATCGCGCACGAAGCGCTGGGCTACGAATACATGGGCGACACCAACAACGTCGACGTGCACATCGCGCATCTACGCGCCAAGATCGAGGACGCCGGCGGCGTCCGCATCATCCAGACCGTGCGCGGGGTGGGCTATGTCTGCCGCGCGTAACGCCGAGGCCGAGCGCGTCACCTCCATCGCCCGTGCCATCAACTGGAGCTATATGTGGCGCCGCCTGATGGGCTACGTCTGGCTCGATCTGCTGCTGATGGTGATTGCAGCGGCGATCCTCGTCTATGGATACAACCAGACGCTGCCCGACAGCGCGTTTACCGCAGGATGGATCCCCAGCGCCACCGTTCGCGGCATGTCGCTGACGCCCGCGCGCGGATGGGACCTGACAACGCTCACCTATACCGTCGAGCTTGCGCGTACCACCAAGACCTTCCCCCTCGTGCAGGACCTCGTCACGTTATGGCCTCTCTACCTTGTCGTTGTGGGTTGGCAGGTCATCAGCGTGCTCAACATGCTCGGCGGCGCCCGCCGCGTGCGCCGCACCATGGCACCGCTCAACGACCTGGCCTTGCGCGTGGACGAGCTCGGCCGCATGCAGCTCTCCGGCGGCAAGATGGAAACACTGGAGCAGGCCATCGAGCGAGCAAGCGTCGACTCGCCGAGCGTCACCACTGGCGACGCCGACTTGGCGAGCATCGAGGTCGCACTCAACCGCCTGCTGCGCCAGATGCAAGAGGCCAAGCTGCAGCAGATGCGCTTTGTCAACGATGCAAGCCACGAGCTACGCACGCCCATCGCGGTGATTCAGGGCTACGTAAACATGCTCGACCGCTGGGGCAAAGACGACCCGGACGTGCTGGCGGAGTCCATCGCATCCCTCAAGGCCGAAAGCGAGCACATGCAAGAGCTTGTGGAGCAGCTGCTGTTTTTGGCGCGCGGCGATGCCGGGCGCACGGTCCTGCGGCGCGCGAATACCAACCTAGCCGCACTGGTCAGCGAGGTATGCGAAGAATCGCAGATGATCGATACCGAGCATACGTATCGGCTGGCGTACGACACCGCACTTGCCAGCGACCCGCGCTGTGACGCGCCCGTTGACGTGGCGCTCGTGAAGCAGGCCCTGCGCGTGATCGTGCAAAACGCCTCCAAGTACTCGGATGCGGGAACGACCGTCACATTTGGCATAACGCCCGATGCGGGCATGGGCACGATCGACATAAGTGTTGAGGACGAAGGGATCGGCATGAGCCAGGAATCCGCAGCTCACGCGTTCGAGCGGTTCTACCGCGCCGACAACGCACGCGATGCCGGCGCGCAGGGCTCGGGTCTGGGGCTTGCCATTGCCAAGTGGATCGTCGACAGCCACGGCGGCGTCATCGGTGTGACCTCGGTCGAAGGGGTCGGCAGCCGCTTTACGATTCGCCTGCCACGATAGGAAGCCCCTCGGCATAAATAAAGGGATAGGGCCACGCGGCCCTATCCCTTTTTGCCAGCTATGGCAGCTTGTGCGCTACTCGCGGCACAGGTGCACGGCGAAACCGGCGAACTCGCGCTTAAAATACACGAGCTTGGTACCACCGTCGGGCAGCAGCGCGCG
>CABQNF010000192.1 GCA_902465465.1 uncultured Collinsella sp.
AGGCAAAGGAAAGGCCGGGGCTGCCGGCACGAGCTTGCCAGCAAGTTGGCGATTGGCTTCCATATCCTGCCGTGGGCAAAGGTACCCCCGCCTGCGCCGTGCAAAATTGAGAGTATTCAGCAAGGTAAAGGTCTTTATCAGTTGACCGAAGCATGGAACGGCCCCCGTTTTGGCTCTGACGACGCTAAAACGGGGGCTGTTTTTTGCTTTTTCGTCTCTGAGGGGCATCCGGAACGGTGGAATTTGCAGAATACTCGCGATTTTGCACATCGCTACAGGGGGTACCTTTGCTTTGGCGGTTTACTTTCCCTGCACCATGGTGAGCGAGATCTTCTTGCGGTCGCGATCGACCTTTTCTACCCACACCTTGACCGTGTCGCCGACGCGCACCACGTCGCTCGGGTGCTTGACAAAGCGATTGGCCAGCTTGGAGATATGCACGAGGCCGTCCTGGTGCACGCCCACGTCGACGAACGCGCCAAAGTCGACGACGTTGCGTACCGTCCCCTTGAGCTCCATGCCGGGTTCCAGGTCGTCGATGGAAAGCGCCGAGCGGCTAAAGACCACCTCGGGCGCGTCGTCGCGCGGGTCGCGGCCGGGCTTCTTGAGCTCGTTGACGATGTCGATGAGCGTGAGGGTGCCGCAGTTCAGGTCACTTGCCAGCGCCGAGATACTGCCCAGACGGCGCTCGATGTCGGGCACGCCGCCGCGGCTGAGCTCGCTGGCTTTAACGCCGGCGCGTTCCAGGACGGACGTGGCCACCTCGTAGCTCTCGGGGTGGACGCTCGTCGCGTCGAGCGGGTTCTTGCCGCCGCTGATGCGCAGGAAGCCCGCGGCGTTGAGGTATGCCTTGGGTCCTAGTTTGGGGACCTTCTTAAGCTGGCGGCGATCGGTAAAGGCACCGTTTTCCTCGCGGTAGGCCACGATGTTTTTGGCCACGCTCGGCGTGATGCCCGATACGTATCCCAGCAGGCTTGCGCTCGCGGTATTCACGTCGACGCCCACGCGGTTGACGACGTCCTCCACCACATGGCCCAGGGTGCGCGAAAGCTCGGCCTGGTCAAGGTCGTGCTGGTACTGGCCAACGCCGATGGACTGGGGCGGGATCTTGACGAGCTCTGCCAGCGGGTCCTGTAGACGGCGGCCCAGGCTCATGGCGCCACGCACGGTGACGTCCAGATCGGGATACTCTTGGCTGGCGAGCTCGGAGGCGGAGTACACCGACGCGCCGGCTTCGTTAACGATGGTGTAGCGAAGGCTGGGCGCCTGCTCGGCGATGAACTCCGAGACGACTTCCTCGGTCTCGCGGCTGGCGGTGCCGTTGCCGATGACGATGGTGTTGACGCTGTCCTTCTTGACGAGGCGGGCGAGCTCGCGCTTGGTGCCGGCGACGTCGTGGCGCGGCTTGGTGGGGTAGACCACGCCGTGGTCGAGCAGCTTGCCGGTCTCGTCCATAACGGCGACCTTGCAGCCGGTGCGGTAGCCCGGATCGAGCGCGAGCACGCGGGCGCCACGGACGGGGCGTGCCGAGAGCAGGCCCTCGAGATTCTTGGCAAAGACATTAATGGCCTCGGTCTGCGCGCGGACGGTGAGCTTGGCGCGGGCCTCGCGCTCCAGCGAGGGGGCCATGAGGCGCTTGTAACCGTCGGCGATGGCGGCATCGAAGGTGGGAGCAAACACGCCCTGGCGGCGGGGCCAGCGGCTGCCGAGGCGTGCCGTGGCGGCGGCGCCGTCGACGTTCACGCGCACGCGGAGCTTGCCCTCGCGCTCACCGCGGTCGATAGCCAGCACGCGGTGGTTGGGTATACGGCGCAGCGGCTCGTCATAGCTGTAGTACGGCTCGTAGGGGGTCTTCTCGGCGGGGTCGGTGGCCTCGACGACGATGTCGGCGGTGTTTTGCGTAAAGGCGCGCAGGTCGGCGACGTTCTCGGGGTCCTCGGCCACCGTCTCGGCCACGATGTCCGCCGCGCCGGCGAGCGCCTTCTCGGGCGTGTCGAAGCCGGCTTCCTCGTTGACGTAGGCCGCGGCGGCGTCGAGTGCGCTGCCCTTGGCCGAGGCCTGCATGATGATCATGTTGGCGAGCGGCTCCAGGCCTGCTTCGCGGGCCTTCTGCGCGCGGGTCATGCGCTTTTTGCGGTAGGGCTTGTAGAGGTCCTCGACACGCTGGAGCTGTGTGGCCTCGCGAATCTGCTGCTCGAGCTCGGGCGTGAGCTTGCCCTGGGCGTCGATGAGCAGGATGACGTCCTCTTTACGCTGCTCAAGATTGCGCAGGTAGGACAGGCGCTCGTCGAGCGCGCGCAGGGCGATGTCGTCCATGCCGCCCGTGGCTTCCTTGCGGTAGCGCGAGATAAAGGGAATGGTGTTGCCCTCGTCGATGAGCTTAACGGTCGCCTCGATGTTGGCGGCCTTAAGGTTGAGCTCGTGGGCAAGCTGGGCGATAAGATTCATGGGACTCCTTGCGTTTAAGGTGCGTTTGCAGCACAGGGCTACCAAGGATACCACCCGTCCCAAAAGGCTGTTTTGGGGCCGCGCCACGAAAATGGCCTATCTACTACGTTTTACCCGTAGGGGCTGACCATACCTAAGTTTTCCGAAAATCGGCAAGCCGTTTACCTGCGGTTTTTATTTCGCGAAATTCGGCATGGTTGAGGGTGATCGGTTAAACGTAGTAGATAGGCCCATTTCGTGGCGAACGAACCAAGCTGAGGCGCAAAATAGCCCCCCCGCCCCAGAAAAATCGTCGGCAAGGTAGCAAAATGCCCCACGGGCAGGAGGCTGCTCGCGGGGCAAAGAAGAGGGGCTTGTTGGTGGCGGACCGAAGGGTTCGGCATGGGGTTTCTGCCGCGGTCGCTCTTAAGGCATTACAGCTCGACGAGCTGGCCGGTCTCGGCGGCCTCCTTGATGGCGTTAAGCAGCGTGAGCGTCTTGACGTTATCGGCGGGAGTCACGACGGGCTCGACCTCGCGGCGGACAACCTTCACAAAGTGCTTGAGCTGCATCTTGTGCGGCAGCGCCGGGTCGACGGCCGGAATCTCCATCTGCAGCGGCTTGTGCCAGTTGGAGGCGCCGTCGTAGGAGAACTGGTGCAGGCGGGGCAGCGATAGGGCGCCCAGGGTTCCGCCGATAAAGTAGGCGTCGGCGT
>CABQNF010000193.1 GCA_902465465.1 uncultured Collinsella sp.
TCTTTGCTGCTAGCGAGGCACGTAGCGACCGGGTTGGGCTCCGGTGGGCTCGCCGTCGCGTGCCACCAGCACGCCGTTCACAAACACGGCCTTGGCGCGGCCATGTGCCTCAAAGCCCTCGAGCGGCGTGTAGTCCACGGCCTGATGCTGTGTCGCGACGCTGATCGTCCAACGCGCGCACGGATCCCACACGCACACGTCGGCATCGGAGCCCTCGGCAAGACAGCCTTTGCGCGGATACATGCCAAAGACGCGCGCCGGGTTCTCGCTCATCAAGCGGCAGAGGTCCTCGGGGCCCAGCTGGCCCTCAAAGCTCGTGGCAATCGCGACGGGGCGATGCTCCACGCCGGGCCCGCCGTTGGGAATCGCGCGGAAGTCGTCGCGCCCGCGGTCCTTTTGCCCGTGCAGGTTAAAGCTGCAGTGGTCGGTCGCAATCGTATCGATCTCGCCGGCCACAAGCGCCTCGCGCAGCGCGGCACGGTCACCGGCATGGCGCAGCGGCGGGCTCATCACATACTTGGCACCTGCAAAGCCGTCCTCGCCCTGCTCCAGATAGCAGGTGTCGTCGAGCATCAGATACTGAGGGCAGGTCTCGACATAGATATTCTTCTGCCCGCGCGCTTTGGCAGCACGGATGGCCTCGAGCCCCAGCTTGGTCGAAAGGTGCACCACGTTGACCGGAGCGTCCCCGGCCAAGTGAGCCAGATACAGCAGGCGGCTCACGGCCTCGGCCTCGCACACATCCGGACGGCTGAGCGCATGGCCCTCGGGCCCGTGGATACCCTGCTCAAACACGCGCTTCTGCAGCGCGTTGACCAACGTGCCGTTCTCGCAATGCACGCACAGGATACCGCCCAGGCGCTTGAGCTCCTCCAGCACCTCGAGCGTCTCGGCATCGTTCAAGCGCAGATGGTCGTAGGCAAAGTAGGTCTTAAACGACGACACGCCCGCCTCGCGCATGGCCGAAAGATCGGCGCGGTTGCGCTCATTCCACTCGGCGAGTGCCATATGAAAGGCGTAGTTGGCGGTGCAGGTGCCGTCGGCGCGATGATGCCACTCGACTAAGGCATCGGGCATGGTCACGCCGCGATCGGCCGTCGCGTAGTCGACGATGGTCGTGGTACCGCCGCAGGCAGCCGCACGTGTGCCGGTCTCAAAGCTATCGGCCGTCCAGTCCATGCCGGTCCAGCACTGCATGTGCGTGTGCCCATCGATAAAGCCCGGGAACACCCAGCAGCCCGCGGCGTCCTCGACGGTATCGTCGGCGCCCGGCTCAATCGCCGCGGCAATCCGCACAATCTTGTCGCCCTCCATGGCAAGATCGGCGCGGCGAAGCCCCTGGGGCGTCACGAGCGCGCCGTTTTTGATGATGATCATGTTGCTCCTTATTGATTCATACAGTTGGCCACGCGATCAAAATACGAGCAGGCCGCGATATGCTCCGCTATGCGTCGCTGTCCCTTGACGGTATCGACGTCCCACAGCTCGTAGGCACGCGCCTCGACCAGCGCAACGTCGACGCGACCTTTGAGAATCGAGCCCCCGCCGTCCTTGCCCTCAAGACACATAAGTGCATCGAACAGTTCCGCCGGAAAGAGCACCGGGCTCGAAGGCTCACCGTTGCACGCAAGACGCACCGGATGCTTGCGGCCACGCTCGTCAAATGCGCGAACCATGGCATCAAAAGAATCCGAACTCACGAGCGGCTGGTCGCCCGGCAAAAAGAGGCATCCTTTCCAGTCGCGTTCGACTCCCCACGAAAGGCCCGCACGGACACTTTCGCTGCGCAGCTCGCCATCGTTCAGCACGCACGGGCAATGCTTGTCCTCGCAAATCTGAGCGACCTCGGGCCAACGCGTCGAAACCACGACGTCAAAGCCCCGGGGAACCGAATCGATGGTCCGAGCAATCAGCGGCTCGCCATAGATATCGGCAAGCATCTTGTTGGAGCCAAACCGCTTGCCCTCGCCCGAGGCCATAATCACGCAACCAAGTTTCATCTCCGCAAACCTCCCCTGGCTGCCTTGGACGCCATAGTTGCTATACCCACCATACCAAGCTCACACTCCGTCGGAACAGGCATGCGCTCGTTTTTCCAGCGAACGCCCCTTGGCTCTCCATAGCACAAAGGAGGGCGCCCCGCGACGCAGGGCACCCTCCTCAATGGTGCAGATATGCCTACTCAGCGTCGCCGGTAAACGTGGTACCGGTCTTGCCGGCAAGACCGTCACGCGCCTTCTCGAGCAGCGTGATGAGCGCCGTGCGGCCCGGCTTGCTCTCGGCAAACGTCGAGGCGGCCTGGACCTTGGGCAGCATGGAGCCACGACCGAACTCGTTGGCCTCGGACAGACGCTTTACGTCAGCCGCAGTCAGCGTGTCGAGCCACTGCTCGTGGTCGGTGCCAAAGCCAATGGCAACCTTCTCCACGGCCGTCAGGATAATCAGGGCATCGGCGTCGAGCTGCTCGGCGAGCTTCTCGGCCGCAAAGTCCTTATCGATGACGGCGGCAGCGCCCTTAAGGTGGTTGCCCTGGGCCTTGGTGACGGGAATACCGCCACCGCCGCAGGAGATCACCACGTGGTTGGACTCGACGAGCGACTTGATGGTGTCGAGCTCGACGATGTTCACGGGCTTGGGCGAGGCAACCACGCGACGGAAGCCCTGCTTCTCGTCGTGGATGAACTGGTAGCCGCGGTCGGCCTCCAGCTCCTTGGCCTCGGCCTCGCTCATCCACGGACCAATCGGCTTGACCGGGTCGGCAAAGGCCGGGTCGTCTGCCGCAACCTCGACCTGGGTGAGCACGGTGGCGACGCCCTTGTCGATATTGCGGTCGAGCATTTCCTCGCGCAGCGCATTTTGCAGGTCATAGCCAATGTAGCCCTGGCTCATGGCGCCGCAAACGGACAAGGGGCAGGGAACGTACTTCTGAGGATTAGAGCGCGTGAGCTCAGCCATCGCGTTGGCGATCATGCCCACCTGGGGACCGTTGCCATGCACGACGACGACCTCGTTGCCCTCCTCGATCAGGTCGACGATAGCCTTGGAAGTCGTCTTGACGGCCTCCATCTGCTCGGGAAGGTTGGCGCCGAGGGCGTTTCCGCCCAGGGCGACAACGATACGCTTAGCCA
>CABQNF010000194.1 GCA_902465465.1 uncultured Collinsella sp.
CCGCGACATCAACTACCTGCGCATTGCCGTTACCGACAAGTGCAATTTCCGCTGCATTTACTGCATGCCGGCCGATGGCGTGGCGCCCCGTGCACACGGCGAGCTGCTCAGTGCCGAGGAAATCGCCCGCTTTGTGCGCCTGGTGGCGGGGGAAGGCATTCGCCGCGTGCGCCTGACGGGTGGCGAGCCGCTGGTCAGCCGCCGCATTATCCCGCTCATTCGCGACATTCGCGCGATTCCGCAGATTGAGGACATCTCGCTTACCACCAACGGTGCCCTGCTGCCCAAGCTGGCACCGCAGCTTAAAGATGCCGGGCTTAACCGCGTCAACATCTCGCTCGACACACTCGACCCTACGCTCTTTGGAAAGATCACGCGTCTGGGCCGGCTCGAGCAGACCATGGCTGGCATCGACGCGGCGCTGGCTTGGGGCTTTGAGCCCGTTAAGGTCAACTGCGTTGTAGTGCGCCGGCTCAACCAGGATGTGGCGGCCCTCGCGCGCTTGACCGTCGACCGCCCCATCCACCTGCGCTTTATCGAATACATGCCCATTGGCGACGAACGCACGAGCTCGCATTGCGCCGTGGATCCGCATGCGCCCGCGCTCAATCCCGAGCTGTGGGACGCGAGCGATACCGTGCCGAGCGACGAGCTGCGGGCGCGCATCAATGCCGGGGCCGCCGCGGCGGGACTGGGCGAGCTCGAGCCGCTCGACATCAACGACGCTCCTGCCGGCGCGGGTCCTGCGCGCTACTGGCACTTTCCGGGCGCGGCGGGAACGGTTGGCTTCATTAGCGCCATGTCCAACCATTTTTGCGCGAACTGCAACCGCCTGCGCCTGACGGCTGATGGCAACGTGCGTCCGTGCCTGTTTAGCGATGCCGAGTATTCGGTGCGTGAGGCGCTGCGCCGTGGTGATGATATGCAGGTACTTTCGATTTGGCGCGATGCCGTCGCCCACAAACCGCAGGAACACGCGATAATTGAGGGCACGCAACGATTTATGTCCCAAATCGGAGGATGATCATATGGCCAAGAGCAGGTACGCCGATGCCACCAAGGCCGCTCGCAGGGCCGCGATGTCTGCCCACAAAGCCACGGCTGCGGCGAATGCTGGCAGCGCCGACACGTCCGTGCAGCCGTCTGCCAGCGCTGCCACCGAGCCCGCCCGTGACGCCCGTCGCGACGAGCTGACGCACGTGGACGCCAGGGGCGAGGTGCGCATGGTCGACGTGTCCGACAAGGCCGAGACGCATCGCATCGCCATCGCCGAGGGCACCATCCTCATGCATCCCGAGACGCAGGCCATGGTGCTGCAAGACCGCGCCAAAAAGGGCGACGTGCTTGCCTGCGCGCGCGTGGCGGGCATCATGGCCATCAAACGCACGAGCGACATCATCCCCATGTGCCATCCGCTGCTCATTACCAAGAGCAAGTGCGACATTGCGCCCATCGCTTCGGCGGGGATGCCTGTCGAGAACGTGCCCGAGGGCTGGGCGCCGGCGCGCGCGGACGGGCAGGTTGGCTTTCACGTACTGGTTACGGCCGGCGTGACGGGCAAGACGGGTATCGAGATGGAGGCCCTGACCGGCGCGAGCGCTGCGTGCCTAACGATCTACGACATGTGCAAGGCCGTCGATCGCGGCATGGAGATCGTCGACGTGCGCCTGCTGCACAAGGAAGGCGGCCGCTCGGGCGTGTGGGATCGTGCGGAGCGTCAGGCCGCTGCCGTTGAGGCCGTGGCCGCTGACGGTGCCGCGCCCGCAAGCGCACCCGTCGCCGTCGCGCCCGCAGCTCCGGCACCGGCCGTCCCCGCGATCGCGTTTATCGGCTACCAGAACTCGGGCAAGACCACGCTCGTCGAGAAGGTTATCGCCGAGCTCACCCATCTGCGCCACGCGCTGGGCGGAGTACGCCGACACGCGCGAGGAGGACGAGATGCCCGCGCGCGAGCTGCTGTCGCGCTACAACGATGTCGACGTGGTGATCATCGAGGGCTACAAGACCGAGGGCTTCGACAACATCGTGGTCGCGCGCTCCGGTGTCGACCGTTTGCGCGGCAAGAGCTCGCTCGACCTGGTCGACGGTCACACGCTGGCCCTTGCCTGCAACGAGGCCCTGGCGCGTCAGGCCTTCGACGCCGGCTTTGCGACCCGAGCCATCAACATCAACGACGCCCGAGCCATCTGCGATCTGATTCAAGATCATCTGGCCTAAAACCTGCCAAATAGGGACAGGTTTATTTTGGCAGGTTTTATCTGGGCAAACGTCACTTCCACCACAAAGGGGCCAGGCACCTTTGTGGTAGTTTTTGCTTTGGTAGATGTGTGGGACATGCCTTACAATCTACCAAGTAGTTCATGACGGGCGAAAAACGGAGAAAAGGGGCTTGATGCGTCCTTAATGTTTCATGCGGATAGATTGATTTGACAGACGGTGGCGAATGCCCGCCGTCCGCATTCGTATGAAACAAGGAGTCTCCATGCTCGCCCCTCTTTTCTCAAAGCCTCAATCATCGCTGTCCGTGCAGGCCAAGCGCCTGGTGGCGATGCGCTTTCTCATCTACACCGGTTTTCAGACCAGCTACTTTATCGGCGTCATCGGAACGCTCACCTATGCGGACGACGCTTCGGTCGTTGCGACATCGCTGGCAGTCCTCTTTATGAACGTCTTTGTGATCTTGGGGTCCTTTGCGGGCGGTGCGGCGCTCGATGCCTGGGGCCCACGTCGCCATTTCTTGTTGAGCATCGTCGGCACGCTGGCGACGGGTGCGGCAATCATCGCCTTTGGCAGCGCGACCGGAACAGTCCTTGCTGGCGCGGTGCTCCTGGGTTTTGTGATGGGATTCGCCCAGCCCATCGCCACGTCCTATCCGCCATACCTTACCGACGACCCCGTCGAGCTCAAAGACATCAACTCTGCCATAACTATGTTCTCCAACGTGAGCATCGTCATCGGGCCCACGCTGGGCGGTTTTGTTGCGGCGGCTGCATCGTCGCGCGCGGTGTTTGTGCTCATGATGATCTTTACCGTGTTGGCGTTCATCGCCGGCTGGGGATTTAAGCCGCAGGCGGGGCACGCGGGCGCCGATTCGGCGGAGGAGGGGAAGTGTGCGGGACAAAGCCTCA
>CABQNF010000195.1 GCA_902465465.1 uncultured Collinsella sp.
TACCGTAGCTATTCATTTTTGGTTCGAGAGGGGAACCGTCATGGCTGAAGAATTCGATTTCCATTCGATGTGGGAGAGCCTCGGCATGAATCTTGCCGACCACGACATGCTGCTGGGCGCCGTGGGCCAGATGTACGGCGATATGTTCCTGACGCAGAACAATCGCCCCAAGTCCACGTCCTACCTGGATTTTGTCGCCACCAACATCCACAGCGGCCGTATTAAAGAGATGCTCGACAAGAAGGAGGCCGGCGAGGCCACCAAGATCGTCGGCTCGTTCTGCGTGTACGTGCCCGAGGAGATCGTGCTTGCCTGTGACGGCATTCCCGTGGGCCTGTGCTCGGGTGCCGATTGGGCAACCGATAAGGTCGAGGAGCACCTGCCGCGCAACACCTGCCCGCTTATCAAGAGCTTTGCCGGCTTTAAGCTGGGCGAGGTCTGCCCCTACATTGAGTCGAGTGACCTGGTGGTAGGCGAGAACACCTGCGACGGTAAGAAGAAAGCCTACGAGTTCTTTGCCACGCAAAAGAACATGTACGTCACGGATATCCCCAACGTGCACGACGATTCGACGCTCGTGACCTGGAAGGCCGAGGTCAAGAAGCTCGCTGCCAAGATCGAGGAAGAGTGCGGCGTCTCGATTACGCCTGAGCGTCTGAAGGCCGCCATCCACGCCGTCAATGAGAAGCGTCGCGCCCTGCAGCGCCTCGCTGCCACGCGCGCTGCCGACCCGGCGCCTATCAGCGGTCTCGATAGCCTGCTGACCGTACAGGCAGCCTTTATGGACGACACGCCGCGTCTGACCGGCGCCATCAACGATATGGCTGCCGAGTGCGAGGAGCGCGTCGAGGCCGGCGAGGGCGTGGCGCCCAAGGGGACCAAGCGCATCCTGTACACCGGTACGCCCATGGCCGTGCCCAACTGGAAGCTGTTCAACCTCATCGAGAAGGCCGGCGGCGTCGTGGTGGGCGAGGAGTCCTGCACGGGCTCGCGCTACTACAAGGACCTGGTCGACGAGTCCGGTGAGACGGTTGACGAGATGCTCGACGCCATCGCCGAGCGCTACTTTAAGATCAACTGCGCCGTCTTTACGCCCAACGACCAGCGTATGAAGGACATTGTCCAGATGGCCAAGGACCTGCATGCCGACGGCATCGTCGACGTGGCCTTGCAGTTCTGCACGCTCTACGAGATGGAGTCGTTTGCCGTGGGGAAGGCCGCCGAGGAGGCGGGCATTCCGTTTATGCATATCACCACGGATTATGCCGGCGAGGATGCCGGCCAGCTCCAGACCCGTATTGAGGCGTTTCTGGAAACCATTTAGGTTTAGGCCCTACCTACCTTCGTGGTAGGACTTCGAACTATGTTGTACTGAGCCGACGGGTGCCCGGATGTGCTGCAGGGTGCCTGTCGGCTGAGCATAGTTTTCTGCACGTTTGTTCAACAAGAGAGGATTTCGATGAACAACGACCTTTTCAAGGCGGGCATCTCCCGTCGCAGCTTTCTGACCGGCGCCGGAGCCCTAGGCGTGCTGGCGGGACTGGGCCTTACGGGCTGCGGCGGCTCCAATTCTGCGAGCGGCAGCGCCGCGGGTAACGCGAGCGCGACCGATGGTCTCGTGATTCCCGTCTCCGCCACGGTGACCTCGCTCAACCGCGATCTTGAGAGTATGGCTGAGGGCTTCCTAGAGCTCAAGGGCTTTACCACCGAGCTCTATGTCGTCGATAACGGCGACACACGCTACTACCTTGCCGAGAGCTGTGACACCGACGACGGACAGACCTACACGCTCAAGCTGCGTGACGGCCTCAAATGGCATGATGGCGAGGCCATCACCGCCGACGACGTGATCTTCACGCTCGACTGCAACGCCGAGACCGACAACGGTGCCGGCTTCACCAACTGCGTCTTTGTGGGCGAGGATCCTGTTACCTACGAGAAGGTCGACGACCTGACCGTCAAGATCACCCTTCCCGTGGTCTCCGCCTCATACTTTGAGATTCTGGGCCATCTGGTGCTGATCCCCAAGCACGCCTTTGACGGCAACACCGATATCAAGTCCGCCAAGGCTAACCTCACCGATATAGGCTCCGGCCCCTACAAGCTCAAGGAGTTCAAGGACGGCGAGTCACTCGTTCTCGAGGCCTTCAAGGATTACTACAAGGGCGCCCCGAGCATCAAGACGCTCACCTTCAAGGTGATCGGCGATGCTAGCGCTCAGCAGGTCGCCTTCAAAAACGGCGAAGTCAACTTGCTGCCCGTTACCACCGAGACGGTGGCCAAGGAGTACCGCGACAGCAGCGATGTGACGCTCACCTCCATCCCCGAGGGCCGCGTCAACTACCTTGCCTGGAACAAGTACTGCGAGACCTGGAGCGATAAGGACGCCGTGGCGGCCGTCTTTGCCGCGCTCGACGTTCAGGAGATCGTCGACACGGTTTACGGCGAGAACCTCGCCGTGGTGGCCAACTCCATCTTTTCCAACCGCACGCTCTACCACAGCGATTCCGTCAAGGCGTATAAACAGGACGTGGACAAGGCCAAGAAGCTCGCCGAGAGCTCCGGTCTTGCGGGGAAGACCGTCAAGCTCTACTTCAACGCCGACCGTGCCTACATGAAGGAGACCGCTCAGGTTATCCAGCAGCAGCTCAAGACCATCGACGTGACGGTCGACGTCCAAGGCGTGGAGTCCAACGGCTTCTTCGACATCGTCTTTACCGATCAGGCCGACTATGAGCTCTATCTCAACGGCTACGCCTCCGCGGGCGATCCCGACGACGTGGTCGTTGGCATGTACGACGGCACCTGGGGCATCAACGTGGATACCCCGCAGGAGGTCCTCGACCTCTTTATCCAGGGTCGCGGTACCGTTGACGAGAAGCAGCGTGAGGAGACCTACGCCGACCTTCAGCAGAAGGCCCACGATGCCAACCTCGTTTTCCCGATCGCCTACCCTAACTACTGCTTTGCCGCGCCTTCCAACCTCAAGGGCGTCGATACGTGCCAGACCACGCCGATCTTCGAGGACTACACCGAGATCAAGTTCGATTAGCCTCATATGGTTGCAGCCCACATAGGGCTCGATGGGGGCGCGGGCGCCGTTT
>CABQNF010000196.1 GCA_902465465.1 uncultured Collinsella sp.
GGTCATCAACCGAGACGAGGCGTCCGGTACGCGCGAGGCCTTCCGTACCATCGTGATGGATGGCACGCCGTTCGATCGCCGCTCGGCTGTTCTTTCGGGTACGGGCCAGGTGCGCGACGTGGTATCTCGTTCGCGTGGGGCCATCGGCTACATTTCGCTGGGCTTCGTCGATAGCCTCAACGCCAAGACCTCGGTCAAGGCCGTCTCGGTCAATCATGTTGAGGCGTCCGAGAAGACGGTCGCGAGTGGCGGCTATCCCATCTCGCGCGACCTTTACTTCTTTGTGAAGGGTGCGCCTTCGCAGCAGGCGCAGGATTACATCGACTACGTGACGTCCGAAAAGATGGACAAGCAGATTCGCGAGGCGGGCTTTATTCCCGTCACCAACGACGAGAAGGGGAGTGAGTAGCATGGAAGCACAGGAAAACTCCCAGACTGAGCAGAATGCTCAGGCACCCAAGAAGCGCGAGCTGGCGCTCGTATCGCGCAGTACCTATATCAAGGAGAAGGCGCTGCAGTGGATCTTCTTTGCCTGCGCGTTTTTGGCGGTCGTTACCGTCATCCTGATTTTTGTCTTTACCACGTACTCGGCGCTGCCCGTCTTTACCGACATCGGTCTGGCGGACTTCTTTAGCTTTACGTGGGCGCCCTCTGAGGGCCACTACGGCATCATGTCGCTGCTTGCCGGCTCAGGTCTGGTGACCGTCGGTGCGCTCGCCATGGGCGTGCCGCTAGGTGTGGGCACGGCCGTGTACCTGGTTGAGATCGCCGGCAAGCGCGTGCGCAAGCTCATCAGCCCTGCCGTCGACCTGCTGGCCGGCATCCCTTCTATCATCTACGGCTTTTTCGGCATGATCATCATCCGCCCGTTTATCGCACAACTGACCGGCGGCCTTGGTTTTGGTGCGCTGACGGCGTGGTTTGTGCTCGCCATCATGATCGTCCCTACCATCACCACGCTCACCATCGATGCCCTCAATTCCATTCCCATGGGCATTCGCGAGGCATCGTATGCCATGGGTGCTACTAAGTGGCAGACCATCTATAAGGTCGTGCTACCTGCCGCTAAGCTGGGTATCGTGGATGCCATCGTGCTGGGTATGGGCCGTGCCATCGGAGAGACCATGGCCGTGCTCATGGTCGTGGGTAACGCCCCGGTTATTCCCGACAGCATTGCGAGCCCTATCTCGACGCTCACGAGCCAGATCGCGCTCGACATGAGCTATTCCTCGGGTCTGCATCGCTCGGCGCTGTTCGGCATGGGCGTGGTCCTGTTTATCATCTCCGCCACGCTGGTGGGCATCGTCCGTCTGATTTCCAAGAAGAAGAGGGGGTAGGCTATGTCCGATTCCGTTGACACGACGGTCGATACGACCTCGTCGCGCGAGCGCATCAAGCGTGCCCTTTCCCACGGCAAGAAGGGCCGCATCAACAAGGACCTGTCCAACAAGATCATGCTTGGCGTGTTCCGTGCCGCTGCCTACATCACCACGCTGGTGCTGGTCGCTATCATCGTCTACGTGGTCATCAACGGCCTGCCACACATCTCGCTCGATTTTATCTTCGGTTGGCCCCAGGGCGTCAACGCCGAGGGTGGCATCTGGCCCACGATCGTCTCGACCGTCTATGTGACGGCGCTCGCCATGCTTATCTGCACGCCGATCGCTGTGCTGGCAGCCGTCTATCTGGCCGAGTACGCCAAGCAGGGCAAGATCGTCGAGCTCATTCGCTACGCTGCTGACGCTTTGGCCTCGGTGCCCTCCATCGTTATGGGCCTGTTTGGCTACGCCTTGTTTGTCGAGGCCATGGGCCTGGGCCTTTCGATGGTCTCGGCCGCTCTGGCTCTCGCGCTCTTGATGCTTCCCATCGTCATGCGCACCACCGAAGAGGCCATTCGCGCCGTTCCGCGCTATATCCGTTGGGGCGCGTACGGCCTGGGCGCCACCAAGTGGCAGGTTGTCTCCAAGATCGTGCTTCCTTCTGCCTTTGGCCGTATTGCCACGGGCATCGTCCTCGCCATCGGCCGTGCCATTGGCGAGACCGCGGTGGTGCTCTACACCATGGGCCAGGCCATCAATCTACCTATCTCGCCGCTCGATTCCGGCCGCCCCATGACGGTCCATCTGTACCTGCTTGCCAACGACGGCATCAACATGAACGCAGCCTACGGCACCGCGCTCTTGCTGATGGTGATCATTTTGGCCTTCAACCTGTTTGCGCGTTTCCTGTCGCGCAAGCGCCGCTAGTTAAGGAGTCCCATGTCCGTCTATCAGTCCGCTCCTACGCTGGAGCAAGCGGCCATCACGGCCAAGGATTTCAACTTTTGGTACGGTGACTTTCATGCGCTGACGGGGCTCGACCTCAACATCGCCAAAAACGCCATCACCTCGTTTATCGGCCCTTCGGGCTGCGGCAAATCGACGTTTTTGCGCTGCATCAACCGTATGAATGACCTTATCGAGGGCACCCGCGTCGAGGGCACCATGACGCTTGACGGCAACGATATCTATGCCGAGGGCGTCGACCCGGTCGACCTCCGTCGCCGCGTGGGCATGATCTTTCAGCAGCCCAACCCGTTCCCTAAATCCATCTACGAGAATGTCGCCTTTGGCCCTCGTCTGCAGGGCGTGACTAGCAAAAGCGACCTCGATGACATCGTGGAAGAATCGCTCAAGCGCGCCAACCTCTGGAAAGAGGTATCCAATCAGCTCAACAAGGATGGTTTGGCGCTCTCGGGCGGTCAGCAGCAGCGTCTGTGCATCGCGCGCGTGCTTGCGGTGCAACCCGATGTCCTTCTGATGGACGAGCCCTGCTCCGCCATCGACCCCACGTCCGTCTCTAAGGTCGAGGATCTGATGGCCGAGCTGGCGCCCGAGATGACGATCATCATCGTCACGCATTCAATGCAGCAGGCAGCTCGTATTAGCGACTACACCGCATTCTTCTTGCAGGAAGTTGCCGGCGAGCCCGCCACGCTCATCGAGTATGGTCAAACCGACGCGATCTTCACCAGTCCAGTGGACTCGCGGACGGAAGACTATATCACCGGCCGCTTTGGCTGATCGGTGCGACTAGTCCCAAGCC
>CABQNF010000197.1 GCA_902465465.1 uncultured Collinsella sp.
CCTGCCATAACCCTCAGAGCTGCGAGAACTTTGTGAGCGCGCTGGACGAGATCGATCCGTGCGCGGAGAACCGCCCCACGCTACTGTGCGCTGCGCTGGCCGACAAGGACGTGGCGGGTATCGTTGACGTTCTGGTTCCGGCGTTCCCCCGCGTGGTCGTGACCCAGACCGATTCCGATCGCGCCCTGCCAGCAGAGGAGCTCGCCGCCCTCGTTGATGCCGATAAGCTCGCGGGCGTGTACCCCAGCGTTTCCGAGGCCCTTGCAGCTTTCAAGGCCGCAGGCGAGCCTTTCGTAGCCGCCGGCACCATCACCCTAGCCGGCGAAGTAGCCGGCCTGCTGCGCTAACCCATCCCCTCAGCAGTTGCGGTGAAATGCGGACTGTTTTACAAGCCAGAAGCCTCAGACAGTCCGTATATCACCGCAACTCAAAAGCAGTCAATTTGGGATGGGGCTTTTTTTGCTACCCTGTGCCCTGAGTTGACTCGCTTGCCACGAAATGGGCCTATCTACTACGTTTGACCGGTTACCTCCAACCATACGGAACATCGCGAAATTAAAACCGCAGGTAGACGGCTTGCGTATTTTGCGAAAACTCGGTTATGGTCGACCCATGCGGGTTAAACGTAGTAGATAGGCCGTTTTTGTGGCGCGGTATTGGTGGGATGCGGCAAAGGGGCTGCCCCTTTGCCGCATTGGCTAGACTAGGCGGACCAGATCGTGAGGGTAGGCGTTGAGAATCTCGACGCCCTTCTCGGTCACCAGGGCCAAGTCCTCGATGCGGACGCCGGTGCGGCCGGGGAGGTAGATGCCCGGCTCGATGGAGAACGTCATGCCCGGCTCCACGACCTGCTCGTTGACGAGTGAAACGTCGCCCGGCTCGTGGTCCTGCAAGCCGATCGAGTGTCCCAGGCGATGCGTAAAGTACTGCCCATAGCCCGCATCCTCAATCACGTCGCGTGCGGCGCGGTCCAGGTCACACATGCGCACGCCCGGTGCGATGAGCGCCTCGGCGGCCTCGTTGGCACGGCGCACGATGTCGTAGATGCGCGTCGTCTCCTCGTCCGGCTCGCCCCAAAAGAACGTGCGCGTCATGTCCGAGCAGTAGTTGCGATGGCGTCCGCCAATGTCGAACAGCACCACGTCGCCACGCTTGAGTACCGTGTCGTCGGGCTCGTGGTGCGGGTCGCCGGCGTTGGCGCCAAAGCTCACGATGGGCGGAAAGCTAAAGCCCTCACAGTCGTGCTTGCGATACAGGCCGAGCATCTGGTCGGCAATCTCGCGCTCCGTCACGCCCTCGTGGACGAGCTTGATGGCGTCGGCCATCACGGCGTCGTTGACCGCCGAGGAAACGCGCATAAGCTCCTGCTCGGTAGCGTCTTTATGGGTGCGTGCGGCGGTGACGGCAAAGTCGCCCAGGAAAAACTCGCTGGCGGCATGGCGCTCCATAAGGGGCATCAAAAAGCCGGAACGCATGACGGTGTCGATGCCGAGTGGTTTGTTCGGATCGACCTCACGAACGATGGCGTCGGCCACGATGTCGGTGTCGTTGTGGTAGGCCACGCGGGCATTGTCGTACTCGGGCAGCTGATGCAGGGCGTTGACCAAGATCACCGGCTCGCAATCGCGTGCGAGCAGCACGCCACAAAAACGCTCGAACATATCGGCATAAAAACCGGTCAGATAGTAAATCGACCACGGGTCGTTTACGAGCAACTGTGCGCCGGGGTGTTGAGCCTCGAGCGCATCGAGCACGCGCGCCACACGCTGGTCATCGACATGTGCCATGAAACATCCTTTCGCTAGGCTGCCACCATGGTATCCCAAGCCAGGCAGATAGGGACGTTCCTTTTATGCCGGCACCTTGGGACACTCCTTTGCATCCCGTGCGGCCCTCATAAGTTGCGGTGAAATACGGACTGTTTAGCGGCCTGAGCCCGTCCCTAATTAGCTAAATAGCCCCGTCCTAAATTTGCTACTTAGGCTCGGTCGATGTCCATGCTGGCGATTAGGTTGATGTTGGTGTCTAGGAGGTTCTCTAGCACGACGTTGCCCATGCGGATGGGGGCGTTGACCACTAGACCGCGGATGAGGACCATGGCTTGGGCGTGGAGGGCCAGCGGGATGGCTTCGGCGGTGCGCACGGGGAGCAGAGCTTCGTTGCCGCCGGAGACAGCCACGGTCGTCGTGAGCACGCGCATGGGGCAGGTGAGCTCCTGATGCGCGAACTTATCGCCGCGTGGGCAGCTGTTGCCGGTCACGGAGCGCACCTCTGCCACGGCGCCGTCTGCGTCACGCTCTACCTCTACGGTCAGAAGGCACTCGGATGGGCAAGTGGTGCAGTTGAACTGCAGCGTCTCGATTGCGTTCGTGCTCATGGCCTTACGCCTCCTCAACGGGGTCGACGGACAGGACAATCTCGCTAGCACCTAGGTCGAGTGAACGTTGAATCACCTTTGCCGGTAGCGGGAAACTCTCCATTACGCTCGGCTTAAACGCACGGACCCTGCCGGCGAACAGTTCCTCGCCGTCGGACAAGATCCTCACGCGGGCGGCATCGACCGGTCGGCGCACACGGAAGTTGAGTCTGGTGAGTGTCACAGTCGTAATGCGTCCCGGCAGCGCGTAGCCCGCGATGCCGGCAGGGGAGACAGTGAGCTCCCAGTCCGGAACGGTGCCCGCGCCGGTCCCCAGCGCGTACGCCGCTGCGGCTGCGCCAGCCCTCTCGGACTCGGTCGTTACGTTGTCGGCCAGATCATGCACGTGCAGCACGTTGCCGCAGGCGAAGATGCCCGGTACGCCCGTTTGCAGGTTCTGATCCACCACGGCGCCACGTGTGCGCGGGTCAAGCTCTACGCCCGCGGCAACCGAAAGCTCGTTCTCGGGAATCAAGCCCACCGAAAGCAGCAGCGTGTCGCACGGAACAATGCGCTCGGTACCCGGAATGGGCGCCAGGTGCTCGTCGACCTGACTCACCTCGACGGCCTCCAGGCGATCGTGCCCGATCACGCGCGTCACCGTGGTGGACAAGTGCAGGGGAATGCCAAAATCGTCCAGGCAGTTCTTGACGTTGC
>CABQNF010000198.1 GCA_902465465.1 uncultured Collinsella sp.
GTAGACTGCTCTTCCTTCTTCGTCTCTTCCTTCTTGTCGCCATCGCCAGCGTCCTCGGTGACGGTCGCCTTATCGCTACCACAACCGGCAAGAAGACCGGCAGTCCCCAAGGCGACGGTGGCGAATGCGTCCAGTGCAGCGCGACGGCTCAGCAGCACTTCGTTTTCGAGCTTTTTCATCATGCATCCTTCCTACGATCCGGCTACCGTGCCGGCACACAGCACATCGTAGGAAGGATTAAACTTGAATTCATTAGCTGAGAGCTAAGGTTGCGGTAAACGGCCAATGCGGTTGTCCAAGCGCCGAACAAACGCGCTTTACGCGACCGTCTGCAGGCAACATCAACCCACCGTGACGGATTCCCCGGTAAAGGTGCTCACAAGCAACAGGATAAAGAAGGCCAGATAACTGATGCTCAATAGGTAGGCGACGACCAAAAAGATAGTCCATCCAACATTGGTCTTACCATCGGCACGACGTTGCTCGCGATTGCGGCAGAGCCAAATCGTCACGCCAATAGCCACAATCAGCAGCACGAACGCCGCCGCAGCAAGCTCAGCAAGCACAAACATCAAGCCAACGCTCACGACGATGACCGGAATCAGCAGCAAGCCACACCCACATCCACCGGGACTATAAACGGCAGACTGTCGGCGTCGTTCCATCGTCACTCCAACCTCAATATCTTTGAGCACTACAACGCAACAGCCTGCTGGACAGGAACGATCTTATCCAGCTCCGGTTCGATCCGCCTTTTCTCGGCCTCAAGGTCAAACGCCACCTGAGCGCGCAGCCAATAACCATCCGTCAGGCCAAAATAACGGCAAAGACGGAGGTCGGTGTCGGCCGTCACGCGACGTTTTCCCAAGACAATCTGTCCGATACGCTGAGCCGGAATCCCGGTCTCTTTCGCGAGGCGATATTGAGAAATGCCCATGGGAACAAGAAACTCCTCTTTGAGAAGCTCACCAGGAGTCACCGGCGACAGCAAATCGGCCGAAGTCCCATCACTTGTGATAATCGACGATTTCGACATTCCAAGCCATCTCCTGTCTCCACTCGAAACAGACCCGATAGCGCTCGTTAACACGGATGCTATATTGACCGGCACGATCGCCCTTCAAAGCTTCCAGGCGGTTGCCCGGTGGAACGCGAAGATCATCAAGCGAAGCACAAACCTGCAGTTGGCGAATCTTCCTCAACGCAACACGCTCAAAGGGCACGAACCTCCTGACCCGCACACCCATGGCAAAGCGTTCGGTATCCTGATCTTTATACGATGCAATCATAGTATCGCCTTACGTTAGTAACGTCAAACGTTTCTATAGACTTACATCTCTATTATATCGTACGTTTGTTCGTGTTTTCTAGAACAAATAGTCCTTCACGCCTTAGTCAAGCAAAAGCAATCGTTTGTAGACATCGAGGCCTTTGAGTAGGATTTCCTCGTCAAAGAGCATGCTATCGGTATGCAGAGCGCTTGTGGCATAGGCGGGGCAGCCATCCGAATCACTCGGGTTTTCTTGTCCCTCTGGCATACCCGTGCCCAGCAAGAAGAACACGCCCGGCAGATGGCGCTGATAGAACGCGAAATCCTCGGCGATTAGCAGCGGCTCGTCCACGAGCTGCAATTCGGGCAGAGCGGGCGCGATTCGGGCAAACAACTCAGGATCGTTATCGACCGGTGGATAGCCCTCGGCAAAATCGAGATCGTACGTGCAGCCCGTTGCGGTGCACGCCTCGTCGAGCACGCGGCGCACGCCTTCGCGCGTCCGGTCGAACATGTCGTCCGTAAACACACGCAGGCTTCCGACCACATGGGCCTCCCCCGCCACCGCATTGCAGACGGTGCCCGCCTGCAGCAGGCCGAACTTGCCAATGCAGGGCTCATCGGCACCCAGCTCATCCATCAGTTCGCGCTCGGCAACCAAGAACTTGGCAGCCGCCAGCGCCGCATCGTGCGATTCCTCGACCGGAACGCCATAGGTCTTAGCGATATGGATGCTCGTCCCGTGAATATGAATGTGTGTCTCACTCGAACGCGCCAGCAGCGGACCGGAGCAGCTCGCCAACGTGCCGGCGGGCAGATCGGGCCACACGTGGAAGCCGAAGAGGCGATCCGCCCCGTAGCGCTCGAACACGCCGCTCTCGCACACCGTCTTGGCACCACCAGTCGTCTCCTCGGCCGGCTGGAACACAAAGAGTACGTTGCGCTTAATGGCGCCCGGCTGCTCACGGATCGTATGGTCGACAAAGGTTGCCGCCGCAAGCGCCATGGCCATGTGTCCATCGTGTCCGCAGGCGTGCATCTTGCCGGGATGCGTCGAGGCGAAATCCGCACCTGTCGCCTCCGCGATGGGCAGCGCATCCATATCGGCGCGAATCGCCGTGGCATGCACGGCACCAACGCCAGCGTCGAAGAAAGCGCAGACGCAGCTGGGGCACGGATGGGTCACCTCGCAGGTGAGCGGTGCCAACACGCCCTCGATATAGGCGATAGTCTGCGGAAGATCGAAATCGAGCTCCGGAATGCGATGAAGATCGCGGCGATAGCGACGGAGTTCTTGGAGCTCGGTCATAGAGAATCCCTTCGTGAGGCACATCTGTTGCAACTTATTGTGATACAGGATTGTGGCACACATGTTTCCAGCATATTGCTGCATTTTTTAAACGTTATATACGAATACTCTTGTTTGGTAAAGTGCAACGTGGTAGGGTCTTTACCACTTGATAGAGGCGCGGGCACGAAGAGCCGCGGGCGAGCCGGCAGGCTTTGACCCCGCGGGGAGGCGAAACCCGCCGAACTGGGCTTTTCGGGCACGAACAACCTGGTGGGCCTGCGGGAAATACCCACAGGACTGTCTGCAGCAATGCGGGAGCGCTATCCGGACATTGGGTCCACGCTATGCGGATTCGATGCGCAGATGGCGCCGTCTGGATAGCGAGGTTTACGGGACATGGCATTGACCCCCAACGAGGCATATGCGGCCAAGCAGCCGTTTGTGGACAAGGAGACACTCGAGCATATCGTCGAGCAGTTTGCCGGCCGGACCGACGAACGGCAGGCCCTG
>CABQNF010000199.1 GCA_902465465.1 uncultured Collinsella sp.
CCACGGGGGCGGACTCGCCGGTGATGGCGGACTCGTCAACGGAAGCAGCGCCCTCGATGACGTCGCCGTCGCCGGGAATCTGCTCGCCGGCGCGTACGATCACCAGGTCGCCGCGCGTGAGCTCGGTGCCGGGAACGACGGTGAAGTGCTCCTTGTCCTCAACGGACTCGATGCGATGGGCCTCGACATCCTTCTTGGCCGCACGCAGGGAATCGGCCTGGGCTTTACCGCGGCCCTCGGCAAGCGCCTCGGCGAAGTTCGAGAACAGGTCGGTAAGCCACAGGATGACCGCGATGGCGACCACATAGTAGGTGGGCACACCCGCGTCCTGCACACCGAAAATGGAAGCGACGGCCAGGACGGAGGTCATGACGGCGGAAAGCCACACCAGGAACATGACCGGGTTTTGAATCTGGACGCGAGGATCCAGCTTGGCAAACGAGTCGCGGACCGCGCGGCCCATCATGTCTTTTTGCATAGTCATAAATCTGCGCCCTCCTTTACGCAATCATCTGGAAGAACTCGGCAACGGGGCCAAGCGCCAGGGCCGGGAAGAAGCTCAGGGCACCGATCAGCAGAACGATGAACACGAGCAGGAATACGAACATGCCGTTAGTGGTAGACAGGGTACCGGCGCTCTCGGCGACCTTGCCCTTCTTGGCCAGCGAGCCGGCGATAGCCAGCGTACCGATGATAGGCATGAAGCGGGCGAACAGCATCTCGAGGCCGAGCATGACGTTGATCCAGGGAATGTTGCAGTTCATGCCTGCAAACGCCGAGCCGTTGTTGCCGCCGCATGAGGTGAAGGCATACAGCGCCTCGGAGAAGCCGTGCGCGCCACCATTGTTGAGCTGGTCGGCAAGACCGGGCACCATGCAGGCGATGGCCGAGCACACCAGAATGGCAAACGGAGTTGCCAAGCACAGGACAACTGCCCAGCGCATCTCGCCCGGCTCGATCTTCTTGCCCAGGAACTCAGGCGTGCGTCCGACCATGAGGCCGGCGATGAACACTGTGAGGATGGCGAAGCCGATCATGCCGTACAGGCCGCAGCCCACGCCGCCGAAGACGACCTCGCCCAGAGCAATCTGGAGCATCTGGACAAAACCGCCCAGCGGGGTGTAGGAGTCGTGCATGGAGTTAACCGAGCCGTTGGAAGCAGCCGTCGTGAAAGCGGACCAGGTAGAAGAGGAGGCGATACCGAAACGGCTCTCCTTGCCCTCCATGTTGCCGCCGGCCTGGCCGTCGGTCATCTCGATATTGACCGCTCCGCCATCGGCCAGCTGCGGGGTGCCCGCATGCTCGTTGACGGCGATGATGCCGGTGAAGATCACCAGCAGGATGAACATGGTGGCAAAGATGGCCTTGCCCTGCTTGGTGTTCTTGACGCCGATACCGAAGGCGAAGCAACAGGCGGCCGGGATCAGCAGCAGGCTGGTCATCTCGATGATGTTGGTGAAGACACTGGGGTTCTCATACGGATGGGCGGAGTTCACGCCGAAGAAGCCGCCGCCGTTGGTGCCGGACTGCTTGATGGCGACCTGAGGAGCCGCGGGACCCTGGGGCAGGAACTGCTCGGTGACCACGCGCGCGCCCTCGACAACCTTGCCGTCGACCTTGACCGTGTCGCCCTCAATCTGGGCGCCGTCGATGACGCTCCAGCCGCCGTCTGCATTAGGCTGAACAGCGACGGGTTCTACGAGCTCAGCCTTCTGAGCCGGCTGGAAGTTGGAGATGACGCCACCGGCAGCCAGGCAGATGCCGAACACGAGGTTCAGCGGGATGAGCACATACAGGACGGTGCGGGTGAGGTCGACCCAGAAGGAACCCAGACCCTGCTCCTTGACCTGACGGAAGCCGCGGATCAGCGCGAACATGACCGCGATACCGGTGCCAGCGGAAACGAAGTTCTGCACAGTGAGACCCATGAACTGCACAAGGTAGGACAGGGTGGTCTCACCGGAGTAGGACTGCCAGTTGGTGTTGGTTATGAAGGAAGCAGCCGTATTGAACGACAGGTCCCATGACACACCCGGCAGGTGCTGGGGATTGCCTGGCAAGAAGGACTGAAGCGCCTGGAGTGCCACAAGAGTCACGAGGCCGATCCCCGAAAAGACCAGCACGCTCGCCAGATAGCGCCTACACCCCATCTGTTCTGCCGCGTCGATGCGAAGCAGACGATAGACGCCACGCTCCACAGGAGCAATCACAGGCGACAGGAACGTATGCTCACCATCCATGATATGGGCCATGAACCGACCGAGCGGAACGGCCAGGACGACGAGTACGGCAAAGTACAAGATGTACTGAATCGCAGCGTCCATAGTTTACGAATCACTCCTCATCAGAATGTAGATGTAATAGATAAGAAGTCCAATGCAGACGACTCCGATGATGGGAATGAGGATGTCCATTTACCGCCCCTTTCACACGCGGTCCGATGTCTCGGACGCCTGCCCTCGCAAGCGTCTGGGGACAGTAAACGCTTCTAGGGATTAAAGAGGCATGAGGGCCGGGGCTCACGTCCTTAAGATGCCGTAAAGATGCAGGTAGAAAGCACTATTGCAGCTGCAGTGCGCCTATACTCGACCTCGCGAGCATACAGTGGTGTCTTCACCGCGTATGCACGCATGGACAACGCTTCAGAAAGGCTACGCTATGCAGCGCGACGCATCGGACACTCGCGTCAATCCAGACCTCATCCTCAAGGCAATTGAGAAAGACGGGGTCGCCGATGACACTCGAACCAGTCGGGGACACCTCAAAATTTTCTTTGGCTACGCTGCTGGCACAGGCAAAACCTATGCGATGCTTCAAGCCGCCCACGCCGCCAAGCGGCGAGGTGTCGACGTCGTCGCGGGGTACATCGAGCCGCACGAACGTCCGGCAACTGCCCATCTTGCACAAGGGCTTGAGAACGTGCCCTGTAAACTCATCGAGCACAACGGCATTGCGCTCAGCGAGTTCGATCTAGATGCGGCTAT
This sequence comes from uncultured Collinsella sp., assembly GCA_902465465.1. Taxonomy (GTDB): domain Bacteria; phylum Actinomycetota; class Coriobacteriia; order Coriobacteriales; family Coriobacteriaceae; genus Collinsella. The sequence continues at coordinate 2,985 of CABQNF010000199.1, forward strand.
CGAACGCGCCCCTCAGCTCATCCTTGTCGACGAGCTCGCCCATACGAATGCGCCGGGGTCTCGCCACGACAAAC
>CABQNF010000200.1 GCA_902465465.1 uncultured Collinsella sp.
AGTGATTACTATTTTGCCGTCCCCAAAAGCCGCCCCGACCTGATGGACGACATCAATGCCGCCATGTCGGCAATCGCCCGCGTCAACCCACGCTATATCGACGAAGTCAAATCTAACTACTCGGCCCAAAACAGCGGTTCATCATCGCTCAACGGCCCCGAACGTTCCTGGCTCAAAGCAAATGACAACACCATCACGCTTGGCTACATTACGGGCAAACTCCCCTACTGCAACGAAGACGAAGACGGCAAAATGGAAGGCTCGCTCGCATCGCTTGCGACGACGTTGCACGATAAATTTGGCATTACGGTCAAAACCGTCGCCTTTGATAGCTACAAGATGATGTCAAAGGCCCTGTCAAAGGGAAGCATCGACGCTGCGCTGCCGGTATACCGAGATTACTGGTTTGCCGAGCAATCTGGCGTTGTGCAGTCGGTATCGTTGGGAACCGTGTCCCTCACCGCCATCCACACCGGCGGCAACCTGAACAAAGACCTTCAGAACATCGCCTGCACCAAATCATCGTTTATCAACCAAAATGTACTTGAAAGTCTGTTCCCCACAGCGACCGTGACCGAATACCAATCCGCCGATGAAGCGTTCGACGCCCTCAGGAAGGGAACGGCACACTGCATCGTCGCTCCCAGTTCACGTGTAAAAACCATCGGCGACCGTTATGATCTCGAAGGCTACGAGACGACCGAGCTCCCTGACACCTGTGAGCTCTCGTGCTGGATTTCGCGCGGAAAACCCGAGCTGTTGGGAATCATCAACAAGGGCATCATCAATGCCGGAGAATCGCTCTCCGCAAGCAATTACTCCTCCACGTCGTACACGGCCCAGGAATCCAACACGCTTCAATTCCTTTATTGCAACCGTGCCGCCGTTGCAGCTGCCCTCATCGGTATGTTGTCGGTCGGCATCGTCCTGCTCATCTGGGCACTCGTGCGCGCTCGAACCGAGCGCAAAAAAGCCGATGCCGCCAACGCCGCTAAGACGGCATTCCTCACGCGCATGAGCCACGACATCCGTACACCGCTCAACGGTATCCTGGGCCTTATCGAGATCGAGGAATTGAAGGAAGGCGATATCCAGGTCGCCCGCGAGAGCCGTGCCAAGGCGCGCGTTGCCGCCAATCACCTGCTCTCGCTAATCAACGACATCCTCGAGATGGGCAAAATCGAAGACCGCAAGCTAACATTGGAGCATGCGCCTTTTAACCTCAAAGAGCTCTGTGACGATACACTGGTGCTGTGCAAGCTCCGCGCGTCCAGTAACGGCATCACAATGCAGGACAATAGTCTGCCGTACGCCACGGGGCCATACATGGTCGGCAGTCCCACCCATATCCGACAGATCATGATCAACCTGTTAGACAACAGCATTAAGTACAACAAGCACAGCGGCTCCGTCACCTTTAGCTCAAAGACCAAGCCACTCGATAACGGGCGCGCTCTCTTTTGCTTTAGCGTTTCGGACACCGGCATTGGTATGACTCCCAAGTTTTTAAAGCATATCTATGAGCCGTTTGCCCAAGAAGGTGACGATGCGCGCAGCAAGTTCCAAGGAACCGGCATGGGCATGCCAATCGTCAAGTCGCTTATTGAACTGATGGGCGGCACGATTGAGATTTCGAGTGAGGTTGGCGTAGGGAGTACGTTCAACGTCCAGATTCCGCTCGATATCGACAAAGACCCTCAGGCAAGAGAACGCGCGGACGAGCAAGCAGACAGCTGCTCGCTTGCCGGCATGAACGTTCTTTTGGCAGAAGATAACGAGCTCAATGCCGAGATTGCTCAGGCGCTGCTCGAAAGCGAAGGCATTGTCGTAACTCGCGCTGCCGATGGCAACGAAGCGGTCGACCTATACGTTGGCCGTCCCGCCGGCAGCTTCGATGCCATTCTGATGGACATTATGATGCCGGACATGGACGGCTATGAGGCAACCCGCGCGATTCGCCTGAGCGAGAAGGTCGATGCAGCCGATATCCCCATCATCGCGCTCACCGCCAATGCCTTTGCCGAGGACGCCAAGGCGGCACACGACGCCGGCATGAACGCCCATCTGTCCAAACCGCTCGACTTTAACAAGCTCAAAACATACTCGCCCGCATCAAGAAAAACGGATCCGTTTCGCTATAGTTTGTGCCCAACCACCACGCACGACCAGAAAGGAAGCCAACGATGTTTAGGCCCTTACGTCGAAAGAAACGCGCCATCACTGACGAGGAAGCGCGCGAACTGCTCGCCACCTGCAAGCGCGGCGTCTTTGCCGTCAACGGCGACGATGGCTACCCGTACGCCATTCCCGTCAACTACTTCTTCGACGCCGAGCACGACAAGATTTATTTCCATGGCGCCAAGGCCGGCCACAAGGTCGACGCACTCAAGCGCGATGACAAGGTCTGCTTTACCGTTTACGGCAACGAGTGGTACAAAGACGGTGACTGGGCTCCCTACGTTATGAGTACCGTGGTCTTTGGCCGCTGTCGCCTGGCGAATGACACCCCCGCGTTTATCGAGGACAAAGTCCGCCAGCTCGCCCTTAAGTACTACCCTTCTGCCGAGGAGGTCGAAGAGGAAATCGCCAAGGACATTAAGGGCGTCCAGCTCTACGAGATTACGATTGAGCATCTCTGCGGCAAGCAGATTCAAGAAAAGTAAGCCTCAAAAGCAAAACTCACAAATAGCAATATGGCCCGGTTCCAACCCACCTTGGAACCGGGCCATATGCTTATGAAGCGTCGGCAGCTATGTGCGCAAGCGCCTCAACGAGCTCCTGCGAGCTCACGGGTTTACTCAGCGTCCATGCCCGCCTCGCGCGAAAGTCTGCGGTCGTCGGCAAAGGCGTTGGCACTCACGGCGATAATCGGCGTGGTCGCGGCATCCTCGCGATCGAGTGCTCGAATCCGACGCGTGGCCTCAAGGCCATCGATGCCAGGCATCATGATGTCCATCAACACCACGTCGTACTCGTGCGGTGCGCTCGCGGCAAACGCCTCAACGGCAGACTCGCCATCCTTAGCATGCGTCACGACGGCACCGGCACGGCTGAGG
>CABQNF010000201.1 GCA_902465465.1 uncultured Collinsella sp.
GGCGACGACGCGCGATGTCGCGCTCTGCCATACTCGATGGAAAATGGATTGAGCGCAACGCGCGGGCATTGCTCATGAGCTTCCGCTTTGCGCGCAGCGGCGCGGGAATCGGATCGAACGGATTGCCGACGACCTCGAGCGCGCCGCTTACGATGCGGCGCATCCACGCCTGGCTCACGCCATCACTCACGTAATGGACCGGCAGGATGGTGCCTGCGGCACGCCCGTCCTCGAGCTTTTCAAAGTGCGGCGAGGCCATCTGCTTAAAGCCGTAGGCAAACTCGACCTTGCCCATCACGGCCAGGCGGTCGCCCTGCTTAAGCTGCTGGGCAATCCAGGGCTGGCGGAAAAAGGCGACCTGCAGCACGCCCGTCTCGTCAACGAGTGAGACCTCGGTCACCTGCATGCGCGGACGCGGCTGCTTTTGGACGATACGGTCGACCGTGGCGATGATGGTGCACATGGTACCGATGGGCGCCATCTCGATGGACCACGAACGGGTAAAGTCCAGGTATCGATGAGGGATATGGAGAAGGAGGTCCCCCACCGTCCGAATTCCCAGACGGCGAAGGGCCTCCTCACGTTTACCCGAAACATATTTGAGTCGCGCGATATCTTCATCGAGCGCATTGCTCTGGGCAAAGCGCTCCGAGACGCGCGGCACGGAGCACAGCTCGGACATGACGAGATGCCTACTCGATCGAGAAAATCACGGGATAGAGCGGCTGCTCGATAGCGTCGACGATCTCCTGGAAGGCCTCATCGGACAGCTCCTCGCCGGCCAGAATCGTCAGTGCGTCGCCCTCCTCTTCCTCCTGCATGCGGTTGATGCAGTCGAGCGTGACCTGCTTCACGTCGGAGCCGACCACGTCGATGGAGCCGGCGATGATACCCATGACGTCACCGGAGTGAATCGGCGAGCCGTCGGAGGCGCTGGAGTCGCGCACAGCGCGGGTGACCTCGCCATCGCGGACCTCGCTGATGGCGTCAACCATGGCGGCGACGGCGTCCTCGAGCTCGGAATCGGGCAGGACCGCGAACAGCGCGGAGAACGCCTGCGGGACGGTCTTGGTGGGAACGACGGCAACCTTCTTGTCCGTGCAGGCAGAAGCGGCAGCCTCGGCAGCCATGCGGATGTTGCCGTTATTGGGCAGGATGATGACCGAGGTCGCGTTGACCTGGTCCACCGCGCCCAGCAGGTCGGCGGTCGAGGGGTTCATGGTCTGGCCACCCGACACGATCACGTCGACGCCGAGGGACTTAAGGATGTCGGCCTCGCCGGAACCGGCGGCAACGGCGACAAAGCCCAGGGCCTTCGCGGGCTCGGCGGCCTTTTCCTGGTCCTCGTGAATCTTGGCGGTACGGTCGTGGGCCTCCATCTCCATGTTGTGGATAAAGACCTCGTAAATCTGACCGAGCTGCAGCATGTGCTCGAGCACCAGGTTGGGGGTGTTGGAGTGCACATGGATCTTGTAATCGGGGTAGGCACCCACGAGCAGTTCGCAGTCGCCCATGGAACCCAGGAACTTAAGGCACTCGTCCTCGTCAAACGGGGCGTCGGCCTTAAAGAGGAACTCGTTGCAGTAGCGGAACTCCGAGCCCTCCCAGTCGTCGTTGGCCTCGATCTCAACGCGACCAAGGGCCGCATCGCGGGCAGAGCCAGCGGAATCAAACGTGGCGGAGAAATCCTCGACAACGGTGCTGCGGCCAAGCGCGGCGGCAACAAAGTTCTCCAGGAAGATGGCAAAGCCAAAGGCGCCGGAGTCGACCACGCCGTTCTCCTTCAGAACGGGCAGCAGGTCGGGCGTGCGAGCAACGGACTGGTACGCCTCGACGACGATAGCATCGAGCGCATCCTCGGCCGAGAACTTCTTCTTCTCGCACTCATCGGCCTTGGTCGAGACATCGCGCAGGACCGTGAGGATCGTGCCCTCGATGGGCTTGCGGACGGCCTGGAAGGCGACCTTGACGGCACGACGGAAGGCGAAGGCAATATTGGCGGACGTAATAGGCTCGTCGGCAGAGACAAGGCCCTCGGCCACGCCGCGAAGAATCTGCGAGGTAATAACGCCGGAGTTACCGCGAGCGCCCATGAGAGAGCCGTGGGTGATGGCACCGGCGATGGCCTCCATATCGGCATCGGCGGGAAGGACAGAGAGCTCCTTGGTCACCGAGGCGAGCGTGAGCGACATGTTGGTGCCGGTATCGCCATCGGGTACGGGGAAGACGTTGAGCTTGTTGATCTCCTCGGCCTTGTCGGAAACGGCAGCCGCAGCGATCGGAAAACAGGTGCGAATGGTCTTTGCAATCATGGGTATTTGAATCTCCGTTTTCGGATGCTAGTTCAGACGGCTCTTGAGCGCGTCGATATGGATGCCGATCTTAAGGCTGGCGGGATCGATCTGGGCGATCTCCTGCAGGGTGAAGGCAACGGAGCTCGAAAGATTGTGGCAGACGGACTTCATGTTGACGCCGTTCTCGAGCACGACGTGAAGATCGACCGTAAGGCCGTTCTCGTCGGCGGAGACAAGCACGCCCTTGCGGAGGCGCTGACCGGCAAGCAGGCGCACGCTCTCGGCGCCCTGGAGCTGCTCAGCCATACCGACAACGCCATAGCACGTCATCGCGGCATAACCGGCAATATCGGCAATAACGTCGTTCGAGACGCTCAGGCTGCCGTTAATGGTCTCAGACACAAGAATCTCCTTTTCTTGGTGCTCGCGGCACCATGTCGTGGGAGCAATCATTGCAATATTCTACAACGACCGCGGCATGTTGAGGTGGCGGGCCTCGGGATTACATCCTCGACACGAAATGTTGATATGGTAACGTTCGCGAACGGCGATCGCGGCATGAAAAAACCCGCCGCATAAGCGACGGGTTTTACAACCTGGCTCCCCGGGTAGGACTCGAACCTACAACAGCGCGGTTAACAGCCGCGTGCTCTACCATTGAGCTACCGAGGAATTTAAAGCCCAACGGAAAGGGCTGGAAAATTCTGGCTCCCCGGGTAGGACTCGAACCTACAACAGCGCGGTT
>CABQNF010000202.1 GCA_902465465.1 uncultured Collinsella sp.
TGACGCAGAACAAAAGCCCACGTCACACTTTGCTACAGTAAAGTTTGACCATGGTACCAGAAGAAGCAGACCGGCTCGGTGAGAAATTCGATTCGTTGTGCCGGGACGCTAAACGTGCCCCGCTCTTATATGAAGCTCAAAACGATATAGAGCACGATGCCCGAGACGCAGCACCACAACATCGACTTTGTCTTGATTGCCACCGCCACGACGCCGGCGGCCGCAATCCAGGGAATCAAGCCCTGCCACAAGCCGGCGTCGAAAGCGCCAGGGCTTATCAAATCGTTGGCGACCAGCGCTGCAAAGGCGGCAGGCGGAATATAACCCAAGGCCTCGGTAACGCGGGGCGACAGCGTTCTCCCGCGCAAGGCAAACGCCGGGGCAATGCGGAAAAACGCGATGGCCGCCCATGACGATAGCCATAGGACCAAAAACTCATTAACGGGCATCGCGAGCGCCCCTTCCCTCGGCGAGGACATCGCACGCGAGTGCCGTGACAACGCCGACGAGTACACTTGCCGGCACGGCGATATTCGTCCACCCCCAGAACTTGCATATGGCGACGGACACCGCAGCCAAACCGGCAGCTACGACATTGCCGCGCGACAGTCGCTGCGAAAAGAGTAGGCAGATAAAGAGCGATGTGCAGACAAAACCCGCAATAGCGGTGGGAACATCGACAACGGCGCCGACGATGGCGCCCGTCGTACACGAAACGCCCCATGTTGCGATGAGGATCACGTTGAGCACAAAGGACTCGAGCGGACCCCAATCCTCCCCTTTAACCAACTTGGCAAGCGAGATGCCATATGCCTCCTCGGTAAGCGTCGCGGCAACAGCCAGCGTCTGACGCTTCGAGGCACCCCTCAGATGCGGTGCGATCGATGCCGAGTAAAGCGCAAAGCGCGAGGAGATTGCGGCGACGCTCGCGACGATCGACGCCGCAGGCACACCCGCCAGCCACAGATTGCAGATCATAAACTGCCCGCTGCCCGTCACGAACGTGCTGCTCAGAGCAAAAACCATCCAGGGTTCCATTCCCGTCTGCGCCATAATCATTCCGCACGGCGCGGCTATCGCAACATAGGTAAGCATCACCGGCCAGACGGTTTTAACGATTTTGAGCACCATAGCGTTCCTCGTCCCGACAAGATTTCCGAGCCGCATTCAACGACACGGCAGAACCATCGCCCGATGGCAACCGAGTTCACCTACAATTGCCACCGGATCGAAAGACACAGAAAGACACAACTTTTTAGGAAGTCATTATGACAGCTATCGATCGAACGCGGGCTGCCGCGGCCTTCAAGACCTACACCGATGCCTACGATGCCGCCAATCCGCGTATCGCGCTCAAAATCGAGCATACGTACCACGTTGCCGAGGCATGCGATGCCGTGGCACGCGAACAGGGCTGGTCACCGCAGGACATTGATCTGGCGTGGCTTTGTGGGCTGTTGCACGATATGGGCCGCTTTGAGCAGCTGCGACGCTGGGATACGTTTAAGGATGCCGAAAGCGTGAGCCATGCGGCGTTGGGCGTCGAGGTCCTCTTTGGCAAAACACCTGCAGATGCGCCCGCGGTAACAAGTATCCGCGACTTTATCGACGATCCGGTAGAAGACGAACTCATTCGAGCGAGCATTGCCTATCACAGCAATTTCCGTCTGCCCGCGCAGCTCGGCGAGCGCACGCGGCGCTTCTGCGATATCGTGCGCGATGGCGACAAGATCGACATCATGCGCACCATCGCCGACAGTACCGTCGACACCATCCTCAAAGTGAATGAGGACGCGTTTCTTGCCAGCCACTTCTCGGCACCGACGCTGGCCGCCTTTGACGAGCACCGCTGCGTCACGCGCGATGAGCGCAATGAGCCCGCGGACTACTTGGTGGGGCTTATCTGCTTTATGTTTGAGCTTGTCTATCCGGCAAGCCGCGCGCTGGCGCGCGAGCAGGGCGATATCTACCGCCTGCTCGACGCGCCCTTTGGCATTACACAGCCCTTTACCGACCCCGCCACGCAGGCAACCTGGAGCCGCCTAAAGGACGAAATGCGCGACTGGCTGGCGCGCGCCTAGCGCTCAAGCTGGGCCAGCAGCTCCTCGACGACCTCGACGGCGTCCCCAACAACCTTGTACTGGGCAGCACCGAAAATGGGGGCATCCGGGTCCTCGTTGATGGCGATAATGCACTCCGCCCCACCGATGCCGGCAAGATGCTGGATGGCGCCCGAAACACCGATACTCACGAGAAGCTTGGGCGAAACCGATACGCCGGTCTGGCCAATCTGATGGCGATACTCCAACCAGCCGGCCTCCACGACAGGTCGCGTGCAACCAAGCTCGGCTCCCAGAGCCTCGGCGAGCCTTCGCATCAGGGGCAGATTCTTCTTGGAGCCAATGCCGCGGCCCACCACGACCAAGCGCTCGGCATCGGCGATCGAGGCCTGCTGCCTCCACTCCTCGGCGGGAATCGAGATCTCGACACGAGCCTTAGCATCATCCGCAAGCGATATCTGGGTAATCGTGCCGGAGCGGTCGTAGTCAAAGTCGGGCGCCTTAAAGATGCCGGGACGAACCGTTGCCATCTGGGGACGATGATTGGGGCAGACGATGGTGGCCATCAGGTTGCCGCCAAACGCCGGACGCGTCTGTTGCAGCAGTCCCGTCTCCGTATCCATCGAAAGTACGGTGCAGTCAGCCGTAAGGCCCGTCTGCAAGCGCACGGCAACGCCGGGTGCCAGTTCGCGGCCAAAAGCGGTCGCGCCGTATAAGATGGCCTCGGGTTTGCGTTCGGCTACCAAATCGCAGATCAAGCGGGCGTAGACCTCCGCATCGTTTTGGCGCAGGCGCTCGTCGCGACAGGCCAGGACCTCGTCCGCGCCGGCACAAACCAGGTGTTCGAGATCCCTGAGCGAGCCCTCGGGGCTCATGCCGATCAGTGCCACCAGACGGCAGCCGCGAGCATCGGCAAGCTCGCGCCCCTTGCCCATGAGCTCATAGGCAACGGGAGTCACCGTATCGC
>CABQNF010000203.1 GCA_902465465.1 uncultured Collinsella sp.
ACGGGGTCGGTGCCATCACCGGCGTCGCTTGCTGCTGCGGAGCGCTGGCGCTCGAGGATACAGGGGCCGCCGAGGACACGGGTTGCGGGTCCGCAGATGCCGCAGCCCGTGCAGATGGAGAATGCTCCTCATGTTGAGGAGCCGGCGTGCCACCTCCATCCAGAACGTAGTCGACGGTGCGACGACCGAAGACCGCGCAGACCGTCGGCAGGATCACCGACTGCGTGTCGGCGCGACCGAGCATCTTGATGGCAAAGGTTGAGCCCGCGGGGAACGAGACCGTAAGCTTGGAGCCGTCGTCGGCCGTGGCACGGGCGTTGAGCAAAAGCCCTGCGTAGGAAGCCTGACGCGCCTTGACACGCTCTACAACCTCGGCCCATTTGCGCTGGAGCTCGCCGGCGTCCTCGACCGCGGGGGTCTCGGCAGCACCGGCGGCGGCAACCTGGGCGGCGTTGTTGGGCTTGGACACCGGCACGGTCGATGCAGCAGGCGCGGGAGCCGGAGCTGCAACGGGTTGAGGTGCAGGCGTTACGGGTTTGGGCGCGGGAGCCGGAGCCGCGGGCTTGGGCGCAGGCTGGGCAACCGGAACAGCAGCGCCGCGGTCCCATGGCATGCCACCCTGATGCGCGGACGTAGCAGCGGGGGCGGCGGTCGCCGCAGGAGTAGCAGCTCGGGCACCCGAAATCAGCGTCGGTTGCTGTGTCGTCGCAGGTGCAGCCGAGACAGTTGCAGGCGCAGCACCTGCAGCAGCCACGCTCGCCGGCACCGCGGCGTTGGCGACCATGGCCTCTAGGCGCGTCACGCGCTCGGCCAGGGCCTCAATCGTCAAATCAGCCTCGGGACGTGCCAAGCGCGTGCAGGCGATCTCGAGCACCAGGCGCACATCGTTCGCGCCCCTCATCTCCAACGCGGCATCGTCGAGCACCGTCAGCACGCGGGCCAGACGGTCGGCCGAATGCTCGCCAAAGGCAGCGGCCTCGGCAGCAAGCGCCTCGGCCTGCTCGGGGCCGCCCTCAAACAGCTCGGCACGGGCACCGGCAACGCAAGCCACATACACGTCGCGCACATGCGCCACCAGGTCGCGCGTCAGTTCAAGCAGGTCATTGCCCTCCTCGACCTGTGCGCGAATGAGCCCATAGAGCTCAGCAATATCACGCTCGGCGATAGCGCGAGCAAACTCGCCCAGGATCTGGTCCGAAACCTCGCCCAAAAGCGAGCGGGCATCGTCCGCATGCACGGCTCCGTTGCCAAAAACGCTCAGCTGCTCCAGCGTGGAAAGCGCGTCGCGCATGCCGCCCTTGGCATGGCGCGCCACGATGGCGAGCGCCTCGTCGTCGTAATCGAAGCCCTCCTGCTCGCACACGTAGGACAGGCGATGCTCGATATCCTCGTTGCCGATGCGGTGGAAATCGAAGCGCTGGCAGCGCGAGAGGATGGTCTCCAGAATCTTTTGCGGGTCGGTGGTGCACAGCACGAAGATCACGTGCGCCGGCGGCTCCTCGAGCGTCTTGAGCAGCGCGTTGAACGCCGCCGTCGTGAGCATATGGACCTCGTCGATGATATAGATCTTGTACTTGCCGCGCACCGGGGCAAAGTTGACGGAGTTGATGATCTCCTCGCGCACATTGTCCACGCCCGTGCGGCTTGCGGCATCGAGCTCGTAGACATCGGGGTGGTTGCCCTCGGCGATGAGCTCGCACTCCTCGCAAGTACCGTCGGGCATGCAGCCGCTTGCACCCTCGGCGCGCGCTGCCTCGGCATGACGGACAGCAAGCGCCTTGGCCAGAATGCGCGCCATGGTGGTCTTGCCCGTGCCGCGCGGTCCGCAGAACAGGTACGCGTGGGACAGGCGTCCCTCGGTGATGGCGTGCTCGAGCGTCGAGACGATATGCTGCTGGCCCACCACGGAGTCGAAGGTGAGCGGGCGATACTTTCGGTACAACGATTCCATGGGTGCTCCCCCGGGTATACTGAGTCTTGTTGCCGCGACGGCCATGCGGTCGCACGGCATACTGCATTCATAATAACCCGTACGGCGAGCCCGCCGCGATAGGAGTCCAAAGAGCATGGCAGACGCAGAGAGCAACCTCGTTCCCTCCGAAGCAGCCGACCAGGTCGAGGTCGCGCTCGAGGAGCAGGCCGCGGCCGACGACGGCATCCTGTACCTCAACGAGTACCAGTACGAAAACGACCTGGTCACCGACTTCGCCCGCCTGGTCGCCTCGCCCAGGCGTCGCGGCTCGCTGTATGTCGCCGCGGCAATTGCCGCGCTCATCGGCATCGGCATGCTGGTGGCCGGCGGCAACTGGATCAAGTTTGGCGTCGTGTTGATCGTGTTCGGCGCCTTTTTGGCCTGGTGGAGCAAAAACCTGCACCACACCCTCGCCCGCGACTTTATCGACGCCGTCGAGGCCGACGAGTCCATGGGTGGCCGCTATCGCCGCGTCGCCGCCAACGAGGACGGCCTGATGGTTTGGGGCAAGAGCGGCAAGTCGCAGTTTTTCCCGTTTGAGAAGCTCGACCACGTGCTCGACGGCGAGCGCATCTTTGTGGCCATGTTCGCCGACCAGGGCGTGACGATCCCTAAGGACACCTTTGTCCGCGGCGATGCCGAGCAGTTCGGTCCCTTCCTCAAGGCGCGCATCAACAAAAAACTCCGCATCGAGACCAAGAAGAAGAAAATGAAGGCCGAGAAGGCCGCTGCCGAAGCCAAACAGGGCGACAAGCCCCAGGAGACCAAGCGCAAGCAGAAGAAGAACAAGAAGAAGCGCTAAGGCCAAGCCAGACAGGCAACCTCGCATCCCGCTATCCTCCCCATGCACCCGAGCGTGCTACACTAGCAGCATCTATGCCACCGCGAACGGCTCGGCTCCGCGCCCGCCACTCGCAAACGAACTTTAAACGCACGAGGGTTGGCCATGCCGCTTTTCTCGCAACATACCGCCCGGTTCTCGCCGGACGTTCCTTTGGAGGGCACCAGCTCTCGCGAGCTGCTCAAGCGGTACCAGCCGCTCGAGACACTT
>CABQNF010000204.1 GCA_902465465.1 uncultured Collinsella sp.
GTGCATGATCTTGAGTGCCAGATCGGTGGCGGGGCCGCCGACCTTGCGGCCGCTCACGATTCCGTTGCGAATATCGACGATGGCGTGGTCGGGATCCGAGAAATCGTGCAGCACGATCTCGCTGTTTTTGCCGAGTATCTGCTCCAGAAAATCGACCATCGGCAAAAAGCGACGTACGGTCTCGTTCACGGGCAACTCCTTTGGGTGAAATCGGAAATGTTCATAACAATTTTTTCTCATGGTAACACGCTGCCCATCATCTCGTATATCCGCAGGTACATTGCGTAATGCAGACGAACGGTAGGAATTTAGCGGTAAACGGTTGACCAAAAGAAAAGTTAGATGTGATTTTGACCAGACACTTTCCTGACCTGCGGAAATGCGTTATTTCAGCTGAAGAATAGTCTGATAACAAAAAATTATTATTGAGAATGAGAATCATCTTTAATACGATATGCAATGAAGGCACAACCTCAACCCCGCACTGCGTCACAATAGAGCGTTAGATGCGAAAACAACTACTTCGAGGATTGGTGGTCAAATGACCCAGGAGACGGTTACGAACGGCACTGAAGCCCTGTTCACTCGCGAAGGCATGCCTCCCGTTAAGGAAATGATCCCGTGTGCCCTTCAGCACGTACTGGCATCGTTTGCCGGCATCATTACACCGGCGGTCATCATGGCCGGCGTCTACGGCTTTAATAGCCAGCAGAGCACCGACATCATTCAGGTTGCGCTCATTCTTTCGGCAATCGACACGGCCCTTCAGGCCTTCGCTCCCTTCCGTCGCATTGGCGGCGGCCTGCCCATCGTCATGGGCGTTTCGTTCGCGTTCCTGCCGGCCCTTCAGGCCATGGGCGCCTCGGGCTTTAGCTTTGGCGCGCTGCTGGGCGGCGAGATTGTCGGCGGTGCCGTCGCGGTCCTCTTTGGTCTGGCCTACAGCAAGATCAAGTGGCTGTTCCCGCCCGTCGTGACCGGTACGGTCATCTTCTCCATTGGCGTCTCTCTCTATCCCACGGCCGTCAAGTACATGGCCGGCGGTATGGGTACGCCGCTGTGGGGCACCCCGCAGGCCTGGTGCGTTGCTCTTATCACCTTCGCCGTGGTCTTTGCGCTCGCCAACTTTGGCAAGGGCACGCTCAAGCTGGGATCCGTGTTCTTTGGCATGATTGTTGGCATGATCGTCTCCATCCCCTTTGGCATGATCGACTTCTCCAGCGTCGCCACCGCTCAGGTCTTCGCCCTTCCCAAGCTCATGCCCTACGCGCTCGAGTTTGATCCCGAGGTCTGCATTACCCTCGCCGTCGTGTTCCCCATGGTTGCTATCCAGGTTATCGGTGACGTCTCCGCCGCCTGCCTGGGCTCCATCGACCGTATGCCCACCGAGCGCGAGCTCTCCGGTGCTATCGTGTCCCAGGGCCTCACCTCTATGGTCGGCGGCCTGCTGGGCGGTCTTCCCACCAGCGCCCTTGGCCAGAACGTAGGCATCATCTGCTCCAACAAGGTCGTCAACAAGTGGGTCTTTGTGATCATCGCGGCCGTCTTTGCCATCGCCGGCCTGTTCCCGCAGCTCTCTGCCGTCCTTTCCGCTATCCCGCAGCCCGTCATCGGCGGCGCGACCGTCGGCGTCTTTGGCACCATCACCATGAACGGCGTGCGCATGTTCACCCGCGAGGGCCTCACGCAGCGCACTACCACTATCGTCGGCACCTCCGTCGTCTTTGGCCTGGGTATCTGGATGGCCAGCGGTTGCCTTGCCGGCGAGGGTATGCCCGCCTGGGTGTCCACCGTCATCGGCTCCAATGCCGTAACCCCCACCGCCATCATGGCCATTGTCCTTAACCTGATCCTTCCGCAGACGCCGGTCGTGGCTCAGCACATCGATGCTGCCAAGGACGCTGCCGTGGATCTGGTCTTGCCCGAGAGCAAGAAGTAACCAATTCGGTGCTATTCGTCGGCGGACGCATCGCCTCGTCCGCCGACGCCATGCGGCGCCAAGCCGCACTTCAAAGGGTTTGTCCCTTTGGTGAAGCGTTGACGGGAGAGGGCCCGTTTCCGGTGTAGGCCGGCGCTTCGCACTCCGCCATGTCAGAGGTGTCAAACCCCGCCTCTGATGTTGAAGGGAGCATCCATGCTTCTGGTCGCTAACGGTTCCGTCTTTACCCGCAACGCTCAGACCCCGTTCATTCCAAACGGTGCGGTCGCCATTGACGGAGATACGATCGTCGAAGTGGGCCCCGAGCGCGAGCTCAAGGCCAAGTACCCGGATGCCGAGTACGTCGATGCCCAGGGCAACCTCATCATGCCCGGACTCATCAACTGCCACACCCACATCTACTCGGGTCTGGCCCGCGGCCTTGCCATTAAGGGCTGCAACCCCACCAACTTCCTGGAGAATCTTGAGCAGCAGTGGTGGAAGATCGACGACAACCTGACGCTCGACGGCACCAAGGCCAGCGCCTATGCTACGATTTTGGAATCCATCCGTGATGGCGTCACCACGATCTTCGATCACCATGCGAGCTTCTGCGAGATCCCGGGAAGCCTCTTTACCATTAAGGATGCAGCTCAGGAGCTGGGCATGCGTTCGTGCCTGTGCTACGAGGTCTCCGATCGCCGCGGCCAGGAAAAGTGCGACCAGGCCATTGCCGAGAACGCCGAATTTGCCCAGTGGGCCGCCAAGGAGCGTCGCGATAACGACAACCACATGATCGCCGCCATGTTTGGCGGACATGCTACCTTTACGCTTTCGGACGAGACTATGGATAAGATGGCCGAGGCCAACAACGGCCTGACCGGCTTCCACATCCACGTGTGCGAGGGCATGAACGATGTGTGGGACTCCCGCCTCAACCGCGGCGGCATCAGCCCCGTCGAGCGCCTGCTGCAGCACAACCTGCTCGGTCCCGACACCATGCTCGGCCACTGCATCCACGTGACGCCCGCCGAGATGGATATCGTCAAGGAGTCCGGCACCTGGCTCGTCAACAACCCCGAATCCAATATGGGCAACGCCGTGG
>CABQNF010000205.1 GCA_902465465.1 uncultured Collinsella sp.
TTACAGCTGTCTTGTCAGCTGTAAACCTAGGTGTCATACTAAAGCCCCAAGATTCGCCAAAAGAGAGGGGCCTTGATGGCACAGAGCGCGAACATGGATGCGTCGGAGCTTGCACGCGATATCGCGGCCGGCCTAGCATCGGCAACGACGGCAACGGAGCGCGCGGCACTGGTGCCCGCAGAGCTCGTCGAGGCTATTCAGCAACTAAAAACCCAACGTGACGCGGTGGTCCTGGCGCACTACTATGTGGCGCCCGAGGTCCAAGCCGTGGCTGATTACGTCGGCGACAGCTTCTACCTGGCAAAGCTTGCCAAGAGCCTGCCGCAGCAGACCATCGTGCTGTGCGGCGTGGAGTTTATGGGCGAGAGCGCCAAGCTGCTCAACCCCACCAAGACCGTGCTGCTGCCCGAGCCGGGCGCGGACTGTCCCATGGCGCACATGGTCAAGCGCGAGACGGTCGACGCGGCGCGCGCCGAGTATGGCGACGACCTGGCCGTGGTGTGCTACGTCAACTCGACGGTCGAGATCAAGAGCTGGAGTGACGTGTGCGTTACCAGCTCTAACGCCGTCAAGATTGTCTCCGAGCTGCCGCAGCAGCACATCTTGTTCATTCCCGACCAGAACCTGGGCCGCTTTGTGACCGAGCAGGTGCCCCAAAAGCACGTTATCCTCAACAACGGCTACTGCCCGCGTCATCACATCATCACCGTCGAGCAAATCGTCGACGCGCAGGAGGCGCACCCCGACGCGCTCGTGCTGGCGCACCCCGAGTGCAAGGCCGACGTCCTGGCCGAGGCCGACTACATCGGCTCTACTGCCGGCATCATCAAGTATGCCGAGGAGTCCGACGCGAGCGAGTTCATCATCGTGACGGTCCGCGGCGTGCTCTACGAGCTCGAGCGCCGCTGCCAGGGCACCGGCAAGAAGTTCTACTTCCCTGCGGTGCAGCCCACCTGCGTCAACATGGACCTCATCACGCTCGAAAAGCTCGTGCACTGCCTGGAGACGGGCGAGGGCGAGGTGCAGATTGGCGTGTCGGACGAGGCCGCCGATCAGGCCAAGCTCACGCTCGACCGCATGCTCGAGTACGCGGCGCGCTAAGCCAATGTGACATGAGGGACCATCCCTTATGCCACATTACAAGGGAGAGGATTCCTGTGGAAACCAAACAATACCCCGATATGGAGTGTGACGTCGTCATTGCCGGTTGCGGCGTGGCGGGCCTGTATGCGGCTCTCAATCTGCCGACGAGCACGCGCGTGATCATGCTTTCCAAGGGCGCCGTCGATGAGTGCGATTCGATGCTCGCGCAGGGCGGCATTTGTGTGCTGCCCGAAGGCTCGGACTACGATGCCTTCTTTGAGGACACCATGCACGCCGGCCATTACGAGAACCGTCGCGAGAGCGTCGATATCATGATCCGCTCGAGCCGTTCGGTCATCAACGACCTGCTGGCCATGGGCGTGGACTTTGAGCGCAAGGCCGACGGCAGCCTCGACTTTACCCGCGAGGGCGCGCACAGCCGCCCGCGCATCGCCTTCCATGCCGATATTACGGGCAAGGAAATTACGACCAAGCTGCTCCAGGCTGTCCGCAAGCTGGATAACGTGCAGATTCTCGAACACGTTGCCATGACCGACATCCTGACCGCCGAGCGCGATGACGCCACGGTGTGCACCGGCGTCGTCACCGTCGCCGTGGACGAGGACGATTCAGCTCGCCCCGCCGACGAGCTGGCAAATGCCGCTGAGGGCGTGCGTGCTGGTAAGCCGTTTAAGGTCCATGCCCGCCATACGCTGTGGGCAACGGGCGGTATCGGTGGCGTGTACGACCACTCGACCAACTACCCGCAGCTCACCGGTGACGCCTGCTACATCGCGCAGGAGCACGGCATTACGATGGAGCACCTGGACTACGTGCAGATCCACCCCACGGGCCTGTTCTCGCCGCAGCCGGGTCGCACGTTCCTGATCAGCGAAAGCTGCCGCGGCGAGGGTGCGATTCTGCTCAATGCCGCCGGCGAGCGCTTTACCGACGAGTTGCAGCCGCGCGACGTTGTCGCCGCCGCCATCCGCGAGCAGATGAGGCAGGACGGCACCGAGCACGAGTGGCTGAGCTTTGCCCCCGTCGAGCGCGACGTGGTGACCGGGCACTTTGCCAATATCCGCGCGCGCTGCCTGGAGGACGGCCGCGACATCCTGGACGAGCCCATTCCCGTCACTCCCACGCAGCACTACTTTATGGGCGGCGTATGGGTCGACAAGGACGGCCGCACCTCGATGCCCGAGCTCTACGCCGCCGGCGAGACGGCCTGCAATGGCGTGCACGGCAAGAACCGTCTGGCTTCTAACAGCCTGCTCGAGGCGCTGGTCTGGGGCCGCCGCGCCGCGTGGTACATGCGCACCGGCGAGTCGCTGGCCGTGGAGCAGGCCGGTGAGCCCGCGCTTGACGGGCGTCACCGCGCCCTGAGCGCCGATACCCTTGCAATCGATGATTTGGCCCGTGCCGCCGGCACGCAGGCCGTGGAGGAGTAGACCATGAATCCCATTACCATGAAGCTCGTCGTCGATGATCTGATTTTGCAGGCTCTGCGCGAGGACATCACGTTTGAGGACGTGAGTACGGCGAGCGTGTGCCCCACGGCGCGCCCCGCTACCGTTGAGCTCATCGCCAAGGCCGACGGCATTATCGCCGGCCTGGACGTATTCGCCCGCACCTTTGAGCTGCTGGATCCGCAGAGCTCCGTGTTGTTCGATGTCGCGGACGGCGACGAGGTACACGCTGGCGACCATGTGGGCCAGGTGCGCGGCGACGCGCGCGTGCTGCTTTCGGGCGAGCGCGTGGCGCTCAACTATCTGCAGCGCATGAGCGGCATCGCCACTTACACGCATCGGATGGCGGCTGCGCTCGAGGGCACCAAGACCGTGCTTGTCGACACGCGCAAGACCACGCCGGGAATGCGCGTCTTCGAGAAGGCCGCAGTCGAGATCGGCGGCGGCAGCAACCACCGTTACAACC
>CABQNF010000206.1 GCA_902465465.1 uncultured Collinsella sp.
CTCATGCGTGGCTCGGGCTATGCCCGCGACGTGCGCTTCGACCATCCCTTCGACGGCTACGCCGATCCGGACGTTCAAAAGATGCACGCCGCCACGGCTGACACCTGCGATGCCTTCGGCCGTACCGCCGTTCGCATCCAGGAGGTCTACGATTCGATCGATATGATCGAGACCATGCTCGAGAACTGCCCGTCGGGCCCCATCCTCACCACGGATTGGGAGTACACCCCGCACAAGTACGCCATCGGTGCCACCGAGGCGCCGCGCGGCGAGGACGTGCACTGGGCCATGCTCGGCAATAACCAGAAGTGCTACCGCTGGCGCGCCAAGGCCGCCACGTACAGTAACTGGCCGGTCCTGCGCTACATGTTCCGCGGCAACACCGTGGGCGATGCGGCGCTGATCGTTGGCTCGCTCGACCCGTGCTATTCCTGCACCGACCGCGTGACGGTGACCGATGTCGCCGCCAAGCGCGACCACGTGCTCGACAAGGAGCAGTTCGAGAACGTCTGGCGCGACAAGTCGCCGCTCGCGGGCGAGGGCACCATGGCCGCTCCGCTCGATGAGGAGGCGCTCTAATATGCTAAAGCTTTGGAAGGTTAACGCCAAGGCCGGCGACGCGACGGTCAAGTACCCGTTTGCGCCGTTCCCCACCAACAAGGACATGCGCGGCAAGCCCGAGCACAATGCCGAGCTCTGCATCGCCTGCGGTGCCTGCGGCGTGGCGTGCCCGGCCGATGCCATTCGCATGGACACCGACCTTGCGGCCGATACCATTACCTGGTCAATCGACTACGGCCGCTGCATCTTTTGCGGCCGCTGCGAGGAAGCCTGCCCCATGGAGGCCATCAAGCTCACCGAGGAGTTTGAGCTGGCCGTCATGAGCAAGGACGACCTCACCAGCAAGAGCGTCTATGCGCTCGAGCACTGCTCGCGTTGCGGCAAGCCGTTTGCCCCGCACAAGGAGATCGACTATGCCAAGCGCCTGCTGCAAAAGGCCGGCGGCATGGAGGCCGAGCAGGCCGCCCGCACCGTCGGTATGTGCCAGGAGTGCAAGCGCGAGCTCGACGCCCTGCGCGCCGCATCGGCCGTAAAGACCGGCAACGCACACGGCATGGCTGCCAACGAGACGCTTGCGTCCGGCGAGCCCCAGGGCCCCGGCATGGAGTATCTGGGCGGCCACGGCGTGAACCCGGAGTATATCGACCGCGAGCTTAACCCCGATGCGCCCGAGATTCCCGCCGGTCCGGCGCCGGTCGAGGGCATCATCATGGATTTTGAAACGAAGGAGGAGTAACCATGGCCGAACCCACGCTTTTGCCCGAGCGGCTTCAGTGCCGCCCGACCAAGATCGAGCTCGACGAGAGCATCGAGAAGGCCAAGGCGACCCTTCTTAAGAAGATCAAGCGCTCGGTGTACGTCTACCGCGTTGACTGCGGCGGCTGCAACGGCTGCGAGATCGAGATCTTCGGTTCCATCACGCCCGTCTTCGACGTCGAGCGCTTTGGCATCAAGGTCGTGCCTTCGCCCCGTCACGCCGATGTGCTGCTGTACACCGGCGCCGTGACGCGTGCCATGCGCATGCCGGCCCTGCGCGCCTTTGAGGCCGCACCCGATCCCAAGATTGTGGTGTCCTACGGCGCGTGCGGCTGCACCGGCGGCATCTTCTACGACAACTACTGCGTCTGGGGTGGCACGGATAAGATTCTGCCGGTCGATGTCTATATCCCCGGCTGCCCGCCCAGTCCCGCGCAGACCGTCTACGGCTTTGCCATGGCACTCGGTCTGCTGGACCAAAAGCTCCATGCCGAGACCACGGTGGAGGCCGCCGGCGAGCAGGCCGATATCCTGCACCCCGGCGTGCCGTACAAGCTGCGCGTTGCCATCGAGCGCGAGGCTCGCGCCATGAGCGGCTACCGTTACTGGCCGGAGGTCGCTAGATGGAGCTCACGGACCGCTCTGGTTATTTTGCGGGCCCCGGCATGCTCGGCGGCTCTTTTGGCGATGCCTCGCGCGCAAGCGACGAGGCCGCCGAGGGCGTCGCCGACCCCTGCCTGGGCCATGCGCCCGACCAGGTGGTCTTCTATGAGCTCACGCGTAAGTTTGTGGAGACCGAGGAAGACGTTCCCCAGGAGGCCTGCGACGTGCTGTACTACACGCTCGCCGTGGGCCACCACACCGGCGTGCTCGACTGCTTTGAGCCGCGCCTGTCGGTGCCGGTGAACGTCTTCTATTCGCTCGTCGACGTGCTGCCGGAGGGGGAGGCCAAGACCAAGTTCGAGGCCATCCGCTCCTTTGGCGAGTGCCAGCTCGACAAGGCGGCGGTGCCGTCGCTGCTCGAGGCCTGCGATGCGCTGCTCGACGAGCGCGGTTTTCGCGGCTCGGCCAAGGCCGGCATCTCGGTGTTCGATGACGACTTTGGCCTGCATGCCCAGCAGGTCGCGTTCTTAATGAAGTTTCGCGATCTGGTTGAGCGCGTGCGCGATGTTTCGGGTGTGTATCTGACGGGAAGGTTGCAGTAATGGGTCGCGTTGTGGATGGTCGTGTGAACGGAGCCCCGTTTGCGGGTATCGTGCTCACGGCGGGAAGCGTGCTGCGTGCCGACGATGCCGCCGGCCCCGTGCTCTCCAAAAAGATGGAGGACGCGCCTCTTGCCGGCTGGTACACCATCGATGGCGGTCAGACGCCCGAGGATGACATCATCGAGGTCAAGCGCGAGCGTCCGCCTCGCCTGGTCTTGGTCGATGCCGCTGACATGGCGCTGCCCGTCGGGTCCATCCGCTTGCTCGACAAGCGCGATGTGGCCCGCAAGTCGATGTTCACCACGCATTCGCTTCCTTTGTCGATTCTGATCGAGGAAATCGAACAATCGTGTGATGATATCGTCTTCGTTGGGATTCAGCCGGGCGATACGGAGTTCTATAACCCCATGTCCCCGGAGGTCTTTGAGGCCGTCGACGCCGTGTACGACGCCGTGGCCGCCAAC
>CABQNF010000207.1 GCA_902465465.1 uncultured Collinsella sp.
CCCCTGCGAGCGGCATTTGCAGACGACGCTGCCACAGCGTCGGTCAGCCTCGACAAGTTCGTCATTCGCCTTCGCCCCGCGGGCTATTTTCGTACCGCAAGCGTCAACCAAGACGGCAACATCAAGGGCAACGTCTGCCACCTATTTAATGACGGCACGTCCAGCAAGCTCATCCTTGAGCACGTAGTGACCGATACAAAAAATACAAATTGGTATGCCATCCGCACCCTACTCAATTTCGAAGAGCACAAGAAGACGGGCTACAGCATTTGGTCGGTCGATGGCGACTCGGACAAAGATGGAAAGGTCATCCACGTATGGAGTGGCGAGCATGACGGCAAGGCCAGCCGCTCTTTTGCGTTCGACCGCCAGCTAAACGGAACCTACATCATCCGAGACCGCACAAACGAGGAAAAAGACATTAATTACCTGGCCATAGAAAAGGACGGCAAAGACCAAGACAACAACAAGATCTGCCACAAGAGGAAGAGCATTCCGTGGGAGCTCGAGCTTGTCGGCTACAGCATGGACAAGACCAACGCCACAGTTAGCAGCATCGACTGGATCACGTATAGCAGCTACGTCGACGGACCATGTTGGATGAGCTACGTCGATGGCAACAAGTTCCTCGACGAACTGAGTATCCCGGGCACGCACGATTCGGGCACCTGCAGCGTCGACAACGACACCGAGCCCCAATCCTCCCAAGCAAAATGCCAGCAGGATTACATCCCCACGCAGCTGCTCGAAGGCGTTCGCTATTTTGATATTCGACTCGGAAAGGGTGAGAACCCCGGCATCGACCACGGAGCTTGTTACCTGCTCAAAAAAGACGGGAACTTTATGCATCTCTCCGATGTCATCGGGTACTTCAATACGTTTTTGAGCGAAAACCCGACAGAAGCGCTCATCATGCTCGTGTCGCGGGGCAATGACGAGGCTACCGACGAAAGCCTCACGACGGCCTTGGGCAAGGTTTTTGATGAGAACCCCAACCTGTTCTACACATCGAGCCGTATCCCCACGCTGGGCGAGGTGCGCGGAAAGATCGTCCTGCTGCGTCGGTTTGGGCTCGCCGGCAACAGCGTAAGCAGCCACACATGGGGCCTCGACCTCACCCAATGGGACGACAAAATCGCAGCACACACCGACAGCACCTCTATGTGTCTCGTTCGAGACGAGCGGGGCTTTGAAGCCGTGGGGAAAACGGGTGACGAAGAGCCCTATTGCACCAAGGTATACGCCCAGGACCATTACGAATGCACAGGAACCGACAAAATCGGCTGGGTCGATATGGCGCTGCAGGAGACAACCAAGCTCGCCCGCATCATGGTGGACGTCGAGGACACTGACGGGGCCAAGGTAAAGGTCCTGGAGCATAGCTGGTGTATCAACTACACCAGCTGCACGAACTACAAACAAGGAAGCAATCCTTTTACCGCAGCACGAGTGGTCAACGAGCATCTATACAAGAGCCAGTATATAAACAGCACCGGAAATGAGAGCACAAAGGAGGACTGCCTCAAGCACATTGGCATCATTGCGTCCGACTTTGTTGATGCGGCACTGGCCCGAAGCATCTACCAGCGCAATTACGATGCGAAGCACAAGCAGACCGTTTCGTACTACCTCCCGACCCGCATGCGCATGACGTACGGCGACTCGCTGAGCGATGCCTCATTCCAGGATGGCAAGACCGTTGGCGAGGGTCATTTCCGCCTTGTCGACAGCAGCAACGTACTCAACGTGGCGGCTTCGGGCTATGCGTTTACCATCGAATATGTGGATGTCGACGCCCTGGGTAACAAGACCGCTACGGGGCTGCAGGGCTCTGTGCCCATCGATATCGATCCACGCGCGCTGACGCCCCATTTTGAGGGACTCGAAGGCCTTAAGGCCGGCGAAGACGTGCGCGCCAAGATTGCGGCATCACTCGAGGGCAAGCTCGAAACCGATGCCTGCACGGCCCAGCTCGAGTTTGTGCACGACGCGGACGGCGCTCCGGGCACGGCAATGGCCGAGGGCGAAACATTTGCCGCAGGGACGTACTGGGTGCGCGCGAAAGGCCTTTTGGGCGACGCGGCACAAAACTACACGCTCGCCAGCGACGGAGCCGCAAGCTTTACTGTGACGGCTTCGGGCAACGCAGGCGCTACGGACACCGGCGACGGCAACGGCAACGGCACCAACGCAGGCGGCGCCGACAAGAACGACAAGGGCAACAAGCGCAAGGGCTCAGGCGAAAAGCTTGCCGGCACAGGCGACAACTCTGGCATTGCCGCCGGGCTCGCTGCCGCCGCCGTGGCGACAACGGTCGCCGGCGCGGCAATGCTTGCCAACGACCATGAAAGTGACGAAGGCGCTAGCGAATAGGCAAGCCGACCGTTTGGACACATCGATTTGATGAGGGGCGCAGAATACCATTCTGCGCCCCTAGCATTTTGTTCTTCACGACCGCCTCGATACGATTGGGATAGATGCTTATTCCCTTGAAAACGCCGGCACCCTTATCGTGAAACGGCAACGTGTTGTTATCCACGCGCGCCGCCCCCATGGAGTTCGATAAAAATATCTCTATGACCACATTTTAGTCACTGCAAACCCTTTTCGCGGTCGCGCTCAGAGCACCAAATCGTGTCCGCACGAGGCTTTAAACTAGAGACAATAAAGGTGTTCGATGCGCTTGGTGGGCTCTTAGGATGTTCCTCAAATCGCCGGCATCGGAGGAGGTCTTACATGGTTTACGTATGGGAATTCGAGTTCTTTGATTCGGACGGTATGGTCGATGCCGTGCCATGTGGCTCGCTGGGCGGAGGAGGAACGTTTGGCTCCGACCTAAACGACGCTATCGAAAGCGCCGCTGATTTTCTCGCATGCATGGTCGACGATCACCTTATGGGTGGCATTGAACTTCCCGCGCCGGATTTCGGACATGAGCCGCGACACGGCGGCAAGATTATCGCCGTAGCCGTCAGCCGCGA
>CABQNF010000208.1 GCA_902465465.1 uncultured Collinsella sp.
GGACGTCGATGGCCATGCCCTGGATGGAGTTGATGACTGAAAGGCCGTCGGCGCCGGCAGCCTCGAGGGCCTTGGCGATCTCGGCGACGTTGACCGGAGCCATCTTCACGAACAGCGGCTTATCGGTCACCTTGCGGCAGGCAGCCATAACGGAAGAGGCGCCCTCGGGCGTGGAGCCCATGGCGGCACCGCCGGCGGCGATATTAGGGCAGCTCACGTTGATCTCGTAGCCGGCAGCCCAGGGGCACAGCTCGACATACATCTCGAGTGCGCGGACAAACTCGTCAACGGAGTGGCCGGCAACCTGACAGATGACCTGGCAGCCGTCCTTGGACAGCTGTTCGAGCCACGGACCGGACTCGCGGGCAAAGGCGGCCACGCCGGGGTTCTGAAGGCCCACGGAGTTGATCATACCGCCGGGAATCTCGGCCATGCGGGGCGCGGGATTGCCGGGCCAGGGCTCGGCTGCGCAACCCTTGGTGGTGATGGCACCCAGCTGGGAGACATCAAAGAAGTTCTGGAACTGCCAGCCGTAGCCAAAGGTACCGGCTGCGGTGTTGATGGGGTTTTGCATCTTGACGCCGCCGAAATCGACGGCCATGTTCACGGTACCCACTAGAAGACCACCACCTTGGAAGCATCGAACACGGGGCCGCACATGCAGGCGCCCTTCATACCGTCGACCGTCTCGACATTGCAGGTGTTGCAGGCGCCAAAGCCGCAGCTCATCATGCGCTCGAGCGACACCTCGCAGTACGCGCCGGCCTCGGCGGCAGCGGCGGCGACCTTCTTCATCATGACGGCGGGGCCGCAGCTGGCCACATAGTCGTAGCCGCCCTCGCCGAGCAGCTCGGCTGCCGGGTCGGTGCAAAAACCGTGCGTGCCCAGCGTGCCATCATCGGTGCAAACGTTGACCGTGGCACCCAGCGCGCGGAACTCATCGACGCCCACGGCCTTGGACGCGGTTCCAAAGCCCAGGCACACGTCGACGGCTACACCCTGCTCGGCAAGCTTGTCGGCAAGGCACAGCACGGGCGGAACACCGATGCCACCGGCGACGAGCAGGGCCTTCCTGGTGCCCTCGGGTACCATCCAGCCACGGCCACCGGGGCCCAGCAGGTTAGAGGTGGAGCCAGGGCCCATCTGGGACAAACGACGGGTATCGTCGCCCACGACGGCGTACCACAGCTCGACGGTGCCGGCCTCGGCGTCGGCGCGGTAGTAGCTCAGGGGCACGCGAAGCAGCGAGGACGCATCGCCGGGTACGGCGATGTTCACAAACTGACCGGGCTTGAGCGCACTTGCAAGCTTGGGGGCCGAGATGACGAGCGAGAAGATGCCGTCGGCAATCTCCCGGTTCGAGACGACCTCGAAGTCGTGCATGCGTGCAGTGGAAGGTGTGGGCATAGACGCTCCAATCCCCCATGCGGTTGCATGGTCCAAACTAATAGAAAGCGCGGCACCGCAAGGGCGCCGCGCACAAAAGCGATAAGGCTATGCTAGCAGATGCAGCCGTCGGCAAGCGTCTGCTTACCGCCGACAAACACATCGGTGGCACGACCGGTGAGCGTGCGGCCGGCAAAACCGGAGTTCTCGGCGCGCGACTCGTAACCGTCCTCGCCAACCGTCCAGGTTGCGGAGGGGTCGAACACGGTCAGGTCGGCAACGGAGCCCGCCTTGACCTGAACCTGGTCGAGACCCAGGATCTCACGCGGCTTGATGGCCATGAGCTCGACCATGCGGCCCATGCTCATCTTGCCCGTGTTGACCAGCTCGGTGAGTACGAGCGACAGCGAGGTCTCGAGGCCGATCATGCCAAAGGGCGCAAGCTCGAACTCGCGGGCCTTCTCCCACGGGGTGTGGGGAGCGTGATCGGTGACGATAACGTCGACGGTGCCGTCGATGACGCCCTGACGGATGGCCTCGGCGTCCTCGTCGGTGCGCAGCGGCGGATTGACCTTGAGCGAGGTGTTGTAGGTCTCGTCCAGGTCGTTCTCGGTCAGGAACATGTGGTGCGGGGTGGCCTCGCAGGTCACCTGAACACCGGCGGCCTTACCGGCACGCACGAGCTCCAGGCCGTGAGCGGTGGAGATGTGCTGGATGTGCAGCTTGGCACCGGTCAGCTTGGCGATCTCGATGTCGCGGGCGATCTGCAGCTCCTCGCCGGCGGCCGGCCAGCCCTCGAGGGCCAGACGGGTCGAGACCTTGCCCTCGTTGATCTGACCGTGACCGACCAGGTCCTCGTCCTGGCAATGGCTCATAAAGACCTTGCCGAACATCTTGCCGTAGTCCATGCAGCGACGGAGCATGCCCGCGCCCTGCACACCGCGACCGTCGTCGGTGAAGGCGACGGCGCCATGGGCGACCATATCGCCCATCTCGGACATGGCCTCGCCCTTAAGACCGCGGGTCATGGCGCCCGAAGGATAGACGCGGCAGTGGCCGACCTCGGCAGCGCGGGACTTGACAAACTCCACGACGGTGCCGTTATCGGTGACGGGATCGGTGTTGGGCATGGCGCACACGCCGGTGAAGCCGCCCTTGGCAGCAGCGCGGGTGCCGCTCTCGATGTCCTCTTTGACCTCGTAGCCGGGCTCGCGCAGATGCACGTGCATATCCACCAGGCCGGGGACGAGATACTTGCCGGAAAGGTCGCGGACCTCGGCTCCCTCGGCGGCGAGGTTCTCGCCGACCTCGGCGATCTTGTCGCCGTCAATCAGGACGTCAACGACACCGTCAAGCTCGACGGACGGGTCGACGACGTGGGCATTCTTAAGAAGCAAGGCCATTATCGGCACCTCCAAGCAGCAGATACAGGATAGCCATACGCACGCAGATACCGGCGTAGACCTGCTCCAGGATGACGGAGCGTTGCGGGTGGTCGGCCATATAGGAGTCGAACTCGACGCCGCGGTTGATGGGGCCCGGGTGGCAGATGATCGCATCGGGCTTCATGAGCTTCTCGCGGTCCTTGGT
>CABQNF010000209.1 GCA_902465465.1 uncultured Collinsella sp.
TGCTGCGGTGATACCGTCGGCCAAAACATTATTGGCCCAGTAGTGTGGGGCCTCCATATCGAACCCGGGCACGCTTTGCTGCAGGTAATCGGCCGTGGTCGCTTCGAGCTTCATCAGGTCGCCCAGGCAGGCGTCGACGGGCGTGTCCGCCAAAATGATGGCGAGCAGCTGCGCGTCGACGGCCAGTGCATCGACGCGGACGATCTTGAGCAGCTCATCGCGCATGTCGTCGAACAGGCGATTGCGCGTCTGCTCGAACTCCTCGTCGCTGCCCATGTCCTCGATGCGATGGAGCTCGTCGAGCAGGTGGCGATGAACACCGGCGTAGGACAGCAGCGCCTGGGCATGCTCGGACTGCGCATACTTTTGGGGATTCGCGCTAATGTCGTTATGGACAAGCTCGCGTGCTGCATCGGTGAGCTCGGGGTGCGACGCCAGATAGGTGCGCTCCAGGTAGGCGGGGATGTAGACGCTCGGATCCATTAGAGGTCCCCTCCCTTAAATGGAAGCCCCTGCTCGGCTGCGCGCAGGATGCGCTCATCGATTTGGGAACGCACGATGTCGTTGGTGGCGACCCAGGCGGCAAAGCTGGCGTTGTCGGGGGCGCCCAGGCCCTCCTGCAGTACCGGCGTCGCCTCGGACAGCGCGAGGACAAGCTCGTCGGTGGAGCCCACACCCACGTTGACGCGGGCATAGACGCCATCGGGAAACTCGGTTTGGAAGTAGAGCGCCTCGGCCGCGTGCGGGCACGAGCGTGCGAGGATGCGCAAATAGTGTTCGGCGCCCTCGTAGTCCAGCTCGCGCCAGGCAGCGCTCATCAGCGCGATGAGCGTCCACGGGTCCAAGTCACGCTCCGCATCTTTGGGGCGGCGGCGCAGCGGCGTGTTGGCGAGATAGGGGACGGAGTGGGCAGAGCGAAAGCGTTTGAGCTCCTCGGCGGGGTATTCGAGCTTTGCCATGGCGAGCATCGCGGTGTGGCGGACACCAGCGGGGTCGTTGGGCGCAAAGTCCAAGCTGCGATTCGCGGCTTCGAGCGACATGCGGTAGCGTCCGCTAATGAGCGCGCGCGATGCTAAGGCGGCAAGCCAGCGCAGATAGGGGCGGCGCGTAAGGTCGCCTGCGGCCTCACGCTCGTAGGGGTCCTGTGCCGAGGCTATCTTGAGCGCTAGGTCGTGCTCGATCTCATCGCACTTGGACACCAGGTACTGTACGTATTCCTCGTTGGATTCGGCGGTGAGTGCCGTCAGCATGCGCTGAGCGTCCCAGTTGGTCGGATCGAGTGCGGCCGCCTCGCGGAGCATGTTCTCGGCAGTTGCCTCTTCCTGCTCTGCCTGGGTATCGTCAGGGATAAAGGGAATGCGGTAGTCGACAGCCTCGACCACCTTGGCAATGAGGTGCCCGGCGCGGTCGCGGTCGTGCACGATGAGTGGTGCGGGGTTGCGGGTGAATTGTTCCATCAGACGCTCTACGGCGGCAGCGTCGGTGAGCGGGATATTGTCGCGGCGCAAGGCCTCAAGAACGAGGCGATGGCAATCCTCTTGAATGGGATCGAATGCCATGGGGCCTCCTTTGCTGCGGTTAGGGTTCAAATGTCTCTATATAAGGTTCTAGTTTACCCGCATGCGGCACACCGGGGGTGCCGCACTTGGACTTGCACCTTTGCACCACGAAGACGGATGTCGCACAAATGTCGGCACCTTGGACGACCGAGTGGTATCACGGTGCCGCAAACGGTCGATTTTTGGCGGCGAACGGTGCATATTTTGGAGGGGCACCGTCCTGCCCAGGATATGTAGTCAACCTTGATAAAACGTTTGCCCAGCTTGGGAGTATGAATGCCGCACAAGGGTCTTCAGGGATAGAAAAAACGTTTCATCATTGGCGGCTTTAGGTGAATAACTGACCAACCAGAACGGTAAAATAGTGTTTGTCTGAGCGTTGAGACGTTTAGACATCGCGCATTGTCATCGCCGGCAACGCGCAAACCGGTCCTAACGGAGCCAATTGGGTGCTCCGTTATATACGCAAGTCTAAGAGGGGCTTGTTTAGGAGGCACAGTATGGGACGTTTTACCAATCCTCGCGATCTGTACTTTGGTGAGGGCGCTCGCCACGAGGTGAAGAACCTCAAGGGCAAGAAGGCCATCATCGTTTCTGGCGGCAGCTCTATGCGCCGCGGCGGGTTCCTGCAGGACGTCGAGAACGACCTTAAGGAAGGCGGCTTCGAGGTCAAGCTGTTCGAGGGCGTCGAGTCCGACCCGTCCATCGAGACGGTCATGAAGGGCGCCGAGGCCATGCGCGAGTTCGAGCCCGACTGGATTATCGCCATCGGTGGCGGCTCGCCCATCGATGCCGCTAAGGCCATGTGGGTCTTCTACGAGTATCCCGAGGAGTCCTTCGACAACATCATCCAGCCGTTCAGCTTCCCCGAGCTGCGTCAAAAGGCTCATTTCTGCGCCATCTCCTCTACCTCCGGCACCGCTACCGAGGTCACCGCGTTCTCCGTCATTACCGACTACGCCAAGGGCATCAAGTACCCGCTGGCCGACTTCAACATCACCCCTGATGTCGCCATCGTCGACCCCGAGCTCACCTACACCATGCCCGCCAAGCTGTGCGCTCACACCGGCATGGATGCTCTGACCCACTGCATGGAGGCCTACGTTTCCACCTGTGCCTCTATGTTCACCGACGCCAACGCTCTGCACGGCATCCGCGAGATCGTCGAGTGGCTGCCCAAGTCCTATGCTGGCGACCATGAGGCCCGTCAGCACATGCACGAGGCTCAGTGCATCGCCGGTATCGCCTTCTCCTCGGGCCTGCTTGGCATCGTTCACTCCATGGCTCACAAGACCGGTGCTGCCTTTGAGAACGGCCACATCATCCACGGTGCTGCTAACGCCATGTACCTGGGCAAGGTCATCCAGTGGAACTCCAAGGACCCGCGTGCTGCCGAGCGTTACGCTTACGTG
>CABQNF010000210.1 GCA_902465465.1 uncultured Collinsella sp.
AAATGGGTCTTTAAGCCAGCATTATAAAGATGCCCGGGCCGACTCTATGCCGAACCCGGGCGGGCGATGCAATCTTTACGCAAATGTAAGCAAATGTTCACACGTCAACAATTGACAGGCGCCAGCTCGTCGCCAGAAGCGGCCGCAGCGACAGGGCTAGTCCTCCATGCCGAGGTCGATCGTGGTGCCCTCGAAGATCTTGTTGACGGTGCGGACGGCGCACATCTTGCCACACATGGTGCAAGTGCCCTCGGTGGCGGCGGGGGACTCCTCGTAGCGCTTCTTGCCCGTAACCGGGTCGAGTGCGCACTTCCACATGGCGTCCCAGTCGAGCTTGCGGCGTGCCTGGCCCATCTTGTCGTCCATGTCGCGGGCGTGGGGCACCTTTTTGGCGATGTCGGCGGCGTGTGCGGCGATCTTGGTGGCCATGAGGCCGTCGAGCACATCCTGAGCGTTAGGCAGGCATAGGTGCTCGGCCGGTGTCACGTAGCACAGGAAGTCGGCGCCGGAACTGGCGGAGATAGCGCCGCCGATGGCAGCGGTGATGTGGTCGTAGCCCACGCCGATATCGGTCACCAGCGGCCCGAGCACATAGAACGGGGCGTTGTGGCACAGGCGCTTCTGCAGTTTCATGTTGGCGGCGATCTCGTCGAGCGCCATGTGACCCGGGCCCTCGACCATGACCTGTACGCCGGCGGCCCAAGCACGCTTGCATAGCTTGCCCAGCTCGATCATCTCGGCGGTCTCGGTGGCGTCGTTGGAGTCGTAGAGGCAGCCCGGGCGGCAGGAGTCGCCGAGCGAAATCGTCACGTCGTACTCGTGGCAAATCTCGAGCAACTCATCGTAGAACTCATAGAAGGGGTTCTCGTTGCCGGTGACCTCCATCCAGCCAAACAGCAGCGAGCCGCCGCGGCTCACGATGTTCATGAGGCGGCCGGTCTCCTTAAAGGTCTTGGTGACCGACTTGTTGATGCCGCAGTGGATGGTCATAAAGTCCACGCCGTCCTCGGCGTGCGCGCGCACGACCTCGAACAGGTCGTCCTTGGTAAGCTTGACCAGCGGCTTTTCCATGTAGCCGATGGCGTCGTACATGGGGACGGTGCCCACCATGAGCGGGGTCTCGTCGATGAGCTGCTGGCGGAACTGACGCGTCTTGCCCGAGTTGGAGAGGTCCATGATGGCGTCGGCGCCAAAGTCCTCAGCGATCTTGACCTTTTTCCATTCCTCGGCGGCATCGGCCTTGTCGCCCGAGATGCCCAGGTTGACGTTGACCTTGGTGGACAGGCCCTCACCGACGCCAAAGGCGCGCATGCCCTTTTTGATATGCACGATGTTGGCGGGAATGGCGATGCGGCCGTCGGCCACGCGCTCGCGGATGTACTCGGGGTCGCGATGCTCGCGCTCGGCGACTTCCTTCATCTGCGGCGTGATCTGCCCGGCACGGGCGAAGTCGATTTGCGTGACGAGCTTGGGCTCGGTCTGTGTGCTCATTGGCACGGCTCCCTTCGTTGGCATTACCCATATCAGGTTTGCGGGTCAGGGCGGGCGCGCCCAGTCTCAGCCTGCCGTCTTGTCCTGCAAGCTCCCCGTTTATGTAATGGGCTCAAGTATAGCTCGAATGGGTACGATTGGCCTAACAAGCGTGCCTGTGGGGAGGCGTATATGGAAGACAAGCATCTATATCGAGAGACGCAATGGGATGTATCGGCCGAGGAAAGCCGTGCGCACCATGGGTTGGTCGCGATTGGTTTTGCGGTGCTTGCCGTGCTGGTGATTGCCTTTTGTATCTGGACGTTCGGCGGTCCTGGCGGCGCCACCTGGGGGTTTGAAGCCGACGAGGGCCTGCCGATTATGACCATGAAAGTTTCTGGTGGCAACACGGTTGCCGCACCGGGCGACTATTGGTATCCGCGCGACGAGTTTGTGCAGCTGCAGCTGAGCGGCGGGTCTATTCCGGGCGAAGAAATCGAACGCGTGACGTTTGATGCGACGCTCAAAACGCTGACGGTGAAGCTCAAAGATCAAGGGGACGTGCCCACGACCATGGACATTGCGCTGGCGGAATGGCGCTTGGAGCCCCCGGCGGGCGCTGCGGTATCCGAGGTGGAGCACGTTAAGATTACCTACCAAGATGGCTCGACGAGCGAGATTGCAAAGGCCGATGGCTTGGCGGAGTAACGAGGTGTTTGGAAACGGCGGGTCTATTGTGCCTGCGCGTTCATGAAAACCAGGGTGTTTTTGTCTGAAAGCTCGGGGATGTGCCGATAGCCGATGTTGAATGCGGTAAGTTCGCTTGCATCCTCGAGCTTGTTTTCTGCCATCCACCGCGCCATGGAGCCGCGCGCCTTTTTGCTGGCGGTCGACCGTTGGATGGGCTTCCCGTTGCGGATACCCTCGCCAAAGAGGCATGTGACGGCCGTGGCGTCGCCCGCGAGGTGGGGCAGAACGGCTTTGGCATACTCTACGCTGGCGAGGTTGACGATCGTGGTGTTTGAGCCTGCCGGGGCGATAGCCCGCGCGAGCTTGTCGCTCCAAAACGCGTAGAGGTCTCGGGCATCGTCAACGGCGAGCTTCGCGCCCATCTCCAGCCGATACGGTTCGACGGCATGAAAGGGACGAACGCACCCGTAGAGGCCGGAGAGGATCCACAGATGGTCTTGCAGCCATGCGAGCTGCGCGGAATCCATCACCTCGGGTGCCATGCTCTGGTATTGAATGCCGTGATAGGACATGACGGCAGGGGAGAGGTGACGGGCGAGTGCGGGATTGTCGAGATCGCCGCTTTTCAGGATGGGCCCGAACTCATGCAGGGTGTTGAGGCAAGGCCCCAGCAGTTTGTCACTCACGTTCCACAGCGCCTGCAGGCCGCCGCTGCCTTCATTCCGCTCGATATCTAGCAGTGCGCGGTGGAGGCGAGCCGTCTCGCGCACAAAGGGTGGGATGCCCAGGACTTCAAAAGCATCTTGGG
>CABQNF010000211.1 GCA_902465465.1 uncultured Collinsella sp.
CGGGGTGGCGGGCAGTGCGAGGAAGTGCTTGCGGCCGTCGACGACCGGCAGCAGACCGTCGCGCCCGATACTCCGTTCGCCGCGTCGTGGGCAGCGGCAGACCGGCTTTATGCAGATTTGGGCATCGCTACGTCGCCCGTATCCGACGATCGCGATTGGGACGTAATCTATTCCGACGCCATGGATGAGCATTATCGCCAAAAGGGGATGATCCTGTGAGTGGGGCGCCTCTCAAGATCATGGTGGACGCCAACGTATGGGTTGATTCGTTTTGCGTCGACCATGCCGAGTCGCTTGCCGCGCGTGCGTTTATTGGGCGGGCGACGGAGACGGGAGCGTTGCTGTTCTTTCCGGTGCATATTGCCAAGGACGTGCTGTACGTTGTCCAACACGAGCTGAAGCGTAGCGTTCTTGCCAGCGGGGGAGCGATTGACGAGGCGTCTGCCCGTGCAATTGGCGATGCGGCGCTGGCGTTTGTTCGGAACATGACCGAAAACGCCACGGCCGTGCGCGCTGATGCATCTGATCTGTGGCTAGCCGACAAATATCTGGCGCTCCATCGCGATTACGAGGACAACTTGGTGCTCGCCGCGTGTAAGCGCGCACAGGTCGATTACTTGGTGACCAACGATCGCAAGCTGCTCGAACATGCCGATCTTGCAGCAAAGACCCCGCGCCAAATGATGCCGATTCTTGCCTTGGCCGAACGCGGCGGCGCGGCTATCGGTTGACGCGAACTGTTTGCGGGCCTCTTGGACGACGATGCGCCAGGGACCCGCGTCTGCTATTTACAAAAGCTCGGCCTTAATGGCGGGACTTTCTGCGAGCTTTTCGGCTGCCTTTTCGTCGGAGCTGTCGAGTGCTGCCAGGCTTCGGTAGACCCACTCGTTGACCTGGGTGTTCTTGACGCCTGCGGTCTGCATAAGGGCACCTACCTCGCGGATTGCTGCGAGCAGATCGGCTTTGGGACCCGCGAGCTCGACCTCGATGCCGTGGTAGGCGGTCACGCCGCGGTTTTCGCTCACGTGGTCGATAAAGCCCTCGACGGTCTCAAGCTGCTGGGCGAGAGCTGCATCATCGTCAGCGTCCAGCGCGACGAGTGCGTTCGATACCGTGAGGGCGGGATGTCCGCAGGGGACAAAGCCCTCGATGACATCCATAGCTTCGGTAATGGTTGAGCCCAGGCCTGCGAGGGCATTGACGAGTTGCTGCTTGGTATCCATAACGGTCCTTTCGACGGGTCAATTTTGCTTGGCGAAAATATACGTGACGCGATCGGTAGCAAAAGTGTGAAGTGCGGCGCACATTGGGGTCTTCACAGCTCGTGCATAGAACAGCTGTCCGCTTTCAGAACGTGGTAAGATAACACTTCACAAGCGGGGCTCGCCCCGTATGTTCCTTGAAAAGTCGACGGGTGTTGGGTGCTCGTGCCCAATGCCATCCAGACTTTCCTGACATTCGGGGGCGACTGGTTTCGACACGATAGCTCTGAGAGAGGAAGCAAGCCGAGGTCTCCTCGCCTCGTTAAACAGGGGTACCGTCAAATTGAATTGACAACAACTCTTCTTTTGAGCCTATGGCTCTCGCTGCTTAATTTATAGCGGCGCGTCAACCCGGTGATTTCCCCGACACCGGCGCGACGTCATTTTAGGGGAATGCTCCTGCGCACGTAATCGGTATGACGCAGGCTAAGACCGAACCGGTTAGGACGCCGCGAGCGTGTCGCTGCGCGCAAAGCGTCCGAGACTAAACCAGCGACTGAGCTTGGAGATGCCAATCAGGGGGCTTTCGTGGACCGGAGTTCGATTCTCCGCGCCTCCACCATAAGTAGCAGGCAGGTAGATACTTATATCTACCTGTCTTTTTATTTCTAGTCCGTACCGCGGAGAATCGAACTCTGTGCAGGGCGCGGGCGTAAAGAAAACGCGAAGCGTTTTTAGCCCGCGGGCGAGGACGCCGGCAGGCGGCCGAAGCCGGTGCGTGTTCGCGAAGCGAACACGCGGATTCTCCGCGCGATGCTTCAGCCAGATATAGATGCGATGCCGACTGGGCGTCTTGCCCCGGCCTCAACCCATCAACGGATCCCCCAAACCGCGGAGAATCGAACTCTGTGCAGGGCGCGAGCGTAAAGAAAACGCGTGAGCGTTTTTAGCCCGCGGGCGAGGACGCCGGCAGGCGGCCGAAGCCGGTGCGGATTTGCGAAGCAAATACGCGGATTCTCCGCGCAAAGCTTCAACCCTATATAGATGCGATGTTATCGAATCTCAGCCTGCCATGCGCCGCATCAACGGATCCCCCACCCGCGGAGAATCGAACTCTGCCCCAAAACCCATGCGCCCTCCATCCCAAAACTGGGTAGAAGAAAGCCAAAACGCAATCGCAGGAGGTCGATATGACTGCAGAAGATAAGGCAAAGAACGCCGGAAAGGTCGCGCTCGTTTTGGAGGGCGGTAGTTTTCGCGGGCAGTTTACCGCGGGCGTGCTCGACGTTCTCATGGAGGCCGGCGTCGAGATTCCGGCGGTATATGGCGTATCGGCCGGCGCCCTCAACGGCGTGAACTACAAGTCGCACCAGATCGGCCGTGCCAACCGCATCAACCTGGCTTTCTGCAACGACAACCGCTTCATGGGCGCCGCATCGTTTGCGTCCACGGGCTCTATCGTCGGCTACGACTTTATCTTCAACGATGTCCAGGACCGCCTGGATCCCTTTGACAACGAGACGTTCGACGCGAGCCCCATCGAGATGTACGCCGTTGCGACGGACATGCTGTTTGGAACCGCTGCCTACCTGCCGGTCAAAAGCGCCGTACTTGACCTCGATGCCGTGCGCGCATCGACCTCGTTGCCGCTGGTGACGCCGCCGGTCGAGATTGACGGGCACAAATACGTCGATGGCGGCGTGGCCGATTCGGTCCCCATCGAGCATGTGCTCGAGGAGGCGGGCTTCGACCGCGCGG
>CABQNF010000212.1 GCA_902465465.1 uncultured Collinsella sp.
TGTCGGGGTACGCCGGCGACAAGTCCTCCCCTACGGTCGAGGATACCCAGCAGAACCAAGGCCTTATCCAGGTCTGGCTGATCAGGCAAGGTGATGAGGTAGTTTCGAACCTTATGCAAGACAGATTTGCGGACGGTGAACTCCGTTTTGAGCTTAAGGATACGATGCGTCAGCGTGATCATCGTGCGCGCGACGGCTCCCGTCTCAGTCGCAACGGTCAAACGATACCGCCCAGAGCCGGCAAGGGAGAGCGTACCACTCACGCGCGTGAGGGCGGCGAGCGTCGACAAGTCGCAGTATTCACATTCGGGTTCGCAGCGCGCAAGCTCGTCGCGCACCTCAGCGGTAAACGACATGCAGGCCTATGCCTTCGTGTTGGCGCGCGACAGGTCGCGGTGGGAGATGCTCACATGATACTGAGCGCCTTCCAGGTAACGGGCCGTGGCCTCGGCAATGGCAACGCTGCGATGCTGGCCGCCCGTGCAGCCGATGGCGATAGAAAGCTGCGGCTTACCCTCCGCGATATAGCCTGGCATCACCGTATCGAGCAGCTGTGTCCAAGCCTTCCAAAACTCCTGCGTCTTGGGATGGTCCAGAACAAAATCGGAGACCTTTTTATCGAGACCGGTCATCGTGCGCATCTCGGGATCGTAGAACGGATTGGGCAGGAAGCGGACGTCGATCATAATGTCCGCCTCGACGGGCATGCCGTGCTTAAAGCCAAACGAGAACACGTGGACGTCCATGAGCTGCTGGTCGGACAGCTCGGAAAATGCCATACGTAGCTTGTTGCGCAGCGCAGAGGTACGCAGACGGCTCGTGTCGATAATCATATCGGCTCGGTCGCGCACGCCCTGCAGCTGAAGGCGCTCGCGCTGAATGGCATCGGCCGTAGTCTCCCCCGGCTTGGCAATGGGATGACGGCGGCGATTTTCGCTGTAGCGACGAATCAGCACCTCGTCAGAGGCCTCGAGAAACACGATGTCACAGCTCATCTCGCGCTCCTCGAGTGCGGCAACGGCATCGAGCAGCTCATCGAACAAGCCCTGGCTGCGCAGGTCGCAGGTGACGGCAAGATGCCTGCCCACGCCCGTATTGATGCCGACGAGTTCGGCAAGCTGGGCGATCAGACGCGGAGGCAAGTTGTCGATGCAAAAGTAGCCCATGTCCTCGAACACATGCATGGCCTGCGTTCGGCCCGATCCAGACATTCCGGTGATGATGACGATATCGGGGATGCGCTCCGAGCGCTCCGCCGCATCCATGGCATCTCCCTTTTGCATGTGCGCCTCCTAAAACAAGCGCGGGACCCGGCCAGCGGATCCCGCGCGATCAATTGCCTTTATTGAGTATACCGCCCCGAGCGGATACGAGGCCTGTCTTACGCCTCAAGCGCAGCCTTGAACCAACTTGTAATACTCGTGGGATGCGTGATGGCGGTGCCGACGACAACGGCCCAGGCGCCAGCATCGATCGCGGCGCGAGCCTCCTCGGGCGTGTGCACGCGGCCCTCGCAGATGATGGGAAGACCGGGGAATTCCTCGGTCGCCTGACGCAGGAGCGGCAGATCGGGGCCATCGGCCATGGTGCAGTCGATGGCAGCGACACCGTGAGAAAGCGTGGTAGATACCAGGTCGAAGCCCATATCAACCGCACGGCGAATGTCCTCGATGGTGGCACAATCCGCCATCAGGAGCACACCCTCCTCGTGCAGCGGGCGGAAGGTATCCTCGACCGACTTGCCGTCGGGACGCGGACGATCGGTGGCGTCGATCGCCACGATATCGGCACCCGCAGCAACGCAGGCGCGAGCGTGACGCAGCGTCGGCGTGATGTAAACGCCCTCGTGCCCATCCTTCCACAGGCCGATAACGGGGACCTCACAGCGACCCTTAATGGCGGCAATGTCGGCAAGGCCCTGGCAGCGAATGGCGGCGGCGCCGCCGAGCTCGCAAGCACGAGACATTTGAGCCATGGTCTCGGGCGTACGAAGCGGCTCGCCCATATACGCCTGAACGCTCACGACGAGCTTGCCCTTCAGGGACTGGATCAAAGGATCAACGGTCATGTTCGACTCAACCTTTCTCAAAAACAGCCTTCTGAGACACCGCACCTTGACGTTCAAACCGTCGCTCGCGTACCGAAGTACGCTTCGCTCCTCTTTCACGTCAATCTGCGGCACCTCAGAAGGCGCACTTGGTAGCTATGTTTATTTCAACGACGCAAGAAGGTGTTCGGCGGCACCGATGAGCGGAGCATCGCCCTCAAGAGAACCGATGAGGATCGGCGTGTCCTGAAGCGGATCGAGCGCCTGGCTGGCATAGCCCTCGTGTACCGAATCCTTCCACGTCTGTGAACGCCAATCGGGACCTTGGTGAATCACGCCACCCGAAAGCACGATGACCTCAGGGTCCAGGATGTTAGCGAGCGAGCCCAAGCTGGCACCCAGCGCAAAGCCGGCGTCATGGATGACCTCAGTCGCCTTTGCGTCGCCCGCGCGGCACAGGTCGTTTACATCGCGACCGACCGAAGGACGGCTGGGGTCGACGCGGCCAAAGCGCTCGTCGTACATGCGACCAATGGAAGTGCCCGAAGCAACAGACTCAAGATGGCCAGAACGCCCGCAGGCGCAGGGAATGCCGGCGGCAGCCGAGCACTCGATGTGGCCCATATGACCGGCAGCACCGTGGAAGCCCTGCATCACGCGGCCGTTCTCGACATATGCGCCGCCGATGCCCGTACCGATGCCCAGACACAAGACGGAGAACTTGCCCTTGCCGACGCCCCAGTGGGCCTCGCCCAGAGCATGAGCCTGCACGTCGCCCACCACGGCAACGGGAAGACCAAGGTCCTCGCGCAGACGCGGCCCCAACTGAACGCCAGACCAGCCGGGCATGATCTCGTTGGCGTAGGCGATGGCGCCCGTCTTGGGGTCGACGACACCGGCGGCGC
>CABQNF010000213.1 GCA_902465465.1 uncultured Collinsella sp.
GGCCGCCATAAGGGCGTGCCGCACGGCGCGTTTGAGCGCGCAGTAGTTCGCGTGTATCGCAAGCTTTGGGGAGGTTCTGATGACCGATAGGATAATGTCTCGCCGTCGCCTGTTTGAGGCGGCTGCCGGTGCGCTGTTGCTTTCGGGCTGCTCGGTGCAGGAAGACTCCTCGACCAAAAAGGTCAAAAAGCAGGACAAGATTAAAAAGGCTGAGGCCTCGAATGAGGCCAAGCACCTGCGCGACAAGGACGAGCTCTACGAGGTCTACGATGACTCGGGTATTGTGACCATGTACCTGACCGTCTCGCGCGGCAACAGCTCCGAGAACACCGACCACAGCTGGGCCGAGATCAACACGTACTCGGTGTATGACTATGCCGACATGGGCGTGACGCGCTATCAGGTTATGGGCCTGCTGCAGCCGGGCGACGAAGACGGCCCGGTGGCCGGCGAGGTTGGCTATGGCGAGGAAGCGCCCAATGCCACCGTGCAGGTGCGCGGTCAGACATCGAGCATGAACTCGCAAAAGAATTACAAGGTGGAGCTCAAAAAGGGCAAGGGTACTTGGCGCCAACAGCGCGCGATTGCGCTCAACAAGCACATGGGCGAGGGTATGCGTTTTCGCAACAAGATGGCCTATGACCTTATCTGCGGAATCCCCCAGATGATGGGCCTGCGTACGCAGTTTGTGCATCTGTGGGTGTGCGACCAGACCGAAAAGTCCAACGACACCTTTGAGGACTACGGCCTGTTTACGCAGGTGGAGCAGCTCAACAAGACGGCGCTTAAGGCACATGGCTTGGATAAGAGCGGGCACCTGTACAAGGTGAACAGCTTTGATTTCCATCGCTACGAGGACACCATTAAACTTGCCGACGATCCCGACTACAACCAGGCAAGCTTTGAGGGCATGCTCGAGATTAAGGGCGATTCGGACCACACCAAGCTCATCGAGATGCTCGATGCGCTCAACGACGAATCGCAAAAGATCGATGACGTGCTCGACACCTACTTTGATTCCGAGAATCTGGTTTATTGGCTGGCGTTTCAGATTCTGACGGGCAACTGCGATACGCAGAACCGTAACTGCTATCTGTACAGCCCTCTCAACTCAAATACCTGGTACTTTTTAGATTGGGATAACGACGGCATGCTGCGTAAGCTGGAGCTTTCTCTTACCGGGTTTTCGGACTACGCGAGCTGGGAGCGCGGCGTAAGCAACTACTGGGGCAACGCGCTGTTTAATCGTGCGCTGCGCAGCAAATCGTTCCGCAGCGAGCTCGACCGCGCCGTCAAGGACCTGCGCTTTTATATGACCGAGGCACGCCTGAGCAAGATGATCAAGCACTACCGCGAGGTTACTGAATCGCTGGTCTTTGCTTCGCCCGATATCGACCATCTGCCTGTCACCAAGGACCAATACGAGCAGATCGCCGCGGCGATTCCCTCCGAGATCGAGGAGAACTACAAGAGCTTTCGCGAGAGTTTTAAAAAGCCCATGCCGTTCTACATCGGCGTGCAGCAGATCGATAACGGTAAGCTGCGTATTAACTGGGATGCGTCCTACGACTTTGAGGCGCGCGACATTCGCTACACCGTGGAGCTTGCGCGTGACTATGCAATAAGCGACGTGGTCTTTAAGGCCGAGGACGTGCTGCTTCCTGAGGTGACCTGCGATGCGCCCGATGCCGGCCAGTATTTTGTGCGCGTGCGTGCCAACAACTCCGACGGCTATACGCAAGATGCGTTTGACTACTATGTGACCGACGACGGCAAGCACTACGGCATGAAGTGTTTTTACGTGCAAGACGGCGGTAAGGTCGTGGAGGACACGTATGAGGAGGGCTAGCGCGCTGCTTGAGCGTTTGGCGGCTCCGCCCGCGCGAACCACGCAGGAGCGTTACCGCCACGAGCTCAAATACCTCATCAACGAGGGCGAGCACGCCGCGCTGGCCTGTCGCATGGCGCCGGTGTTTAAGCTGGACAAGCATGCGCGGGCGGGCGGTTACACCATTCGCAGCCTGTACTTTGACGACTACTGCAACTCGGCCTACGAGGAAAAAGATGCCGGTATTCTCATGCGCAAAAAGTATCGCGTGCGCATCTATAACGGCAGCGACAAGGTGATTAAGCTCGAGCGTAAAAAGAAGTACGGTAGCTGGATCTATAAGGAGGACGCGCCGCTCACGCGAGGTGAGTTTGAGTGCATTCTGGCCGGCGAGTAC
This sequence comes from uncultured Collinsella sp., assembly GCA_902465465.1. Lineage (GTDB taxonomy): Bacteria > Actinomycetota > Coriobacteriia > Coriobacteriales > Coriobacteriaceae > Collinsella. Next base: position 2,226 of record CABQNF010000213.1, read on the forward strand.
GACTTTTTGCTGAGGAGCCCCTATCCGCTCTGCCGCGAGTTCTACATCGAGTGCATCTGCAATATGATGCGCCCGCGTACCATCGTGGACTACGAGCGTGAGCCGTGGGTGATGGACGAAGGCACCGTGCGCATCACGTTTGACATGAACGTGCGCGCGGCTGTGGGAAGTTTCGATATCTTTGACGCGACCCTGCCCGCGCTGCCCGTTCTGGAGCCGGGCAAGCTGGTGATGGAGGTTAAGTTTACCGAGTTTTGCCCGCAGCTGGTGCGCGATATGGTACCGCCGGGGGCGGCGGAGCTCACGGCGGTCTCCAAGTACTGCCTGTGCTACGAAAAGACCGCCTACTTGCGCGGCTTTAACTACTGGGAATCGGATTTTGAGAACCGAGGGGATATTTAGACCATGAGCACCAGGGACTTTTTTAAGAACTCCGTCTTGGAGGCGTTTGGCCAGGTCGACCCTGCCAAGATCGGTCTGTCGCTGCTCGTGGCGCTCGCCATGGGCATCCTGATCTATTGCGTGTACAAGCGCTTCTTTACCGGCGTGGTGTACTCGCGCAGCTTTGCCGTGACGCTCGTGGGCATGTGCGTGCTTACGTGTATGGTGACGCTTGCGATCTCGACGAACGTGGTCATCTCGCTCGGTATGGTCGGTGCTCTGTCCATCGTTCGTTATCGTACGGCGGTCAAGGACCCGCTGGACCTGCTGTATCTGTTCTGG
>CABQNF010000214.1 GCA_902465465.1 uncultured Collinsella sp.
CGGCATTGCGCGGGTCGATGACGGTAGCGCCGGGAACGTTGATCTCGTCGGGGTTGCCCAGGATGACGATCTTTGCCAGGCCCTCCTCGATGATTTTGGTGGCCGCGACGATAGTGCGCGGATCCTCGCCCTCGGGCAGGACGATCGTCTTAAGGTCGGCCTTGGCGGCAGACTTCATACGGTTTAGGAAATCGCTCATGTTACTCCTTACAAGCGTTTCGCTAAGCTCCAGGCACCCGGCTGTTCACGAATAAACCCGCTGCTAGCGGGTTTACCTTTCAATTATGTACGCCGCGGTGCTTGAGCTTTCCTTGTGTGGCAAGCTCATTATAGGACGCATTAGCGCTATAATCGCTCTGATAAATATGTCTCGAAGAATGTTCGAGAAAAGCCCAGCTAACGAGCCCGTGGCTTTTGACAAGGAGTATCGATGCAGATTACCTCAGGCCTGCCTGAAGGCTTTAACGCCGGCGCGTACGACATGATTGTCGTCGGTGCTGGATATGCCGGTGCCGTTTGCGCCCGCCGTCTTGCCGAGACCATCGGCTATCGTGTTGCCGTTTTGGAGCGCCGTAGCCACATTGCGGGCAATGCCTATGACTGCACTGACGAGGCCGGAATCCTGATTCACGAGTACGGTCCGCATATCTATCACACCTTTAACGAGCGCGTGCACAATTTCCTGTCGCGCTTTACCAAGTGGACGGATTATCAGCACAAGGTGCTCGCCAACATCAACGGTACCCTTATGCCCGTGCCCTTCAACCATGCGAGTCTCAAGCTCGCCTTTGGTGACGAGCGCGGCGAGGAGCTGTATCAGAAGCTCGTGGAGACCTTTGGCAAGGATGTCAAGGTGCCCATTATGGAGCTGCGTAAGAAGAACGACCCGGATCTTGCCGAGGTCGCCGATTACGTCTACGAGAACGTCTTTTTACATTACACCATGAAGCAGTGGGGCCAGACGCCCGATCAGATCGACCCCTCGATCACCGGCCGCGTTCCCGTCTTTGTGGGCGATGATGACCGCTACTTCCCGCAAGCTCCCTTCCAGGGCATGCCGCAGGAGGGCTACACGGCGCTCTTTGAGCACATGCTCGACCACGACCTGATCGACGTGTTCTGCGACGTGGACGCCCGTGACCTCTTTGAAATCGACGACACCACCGTCAAGATCGACGGCAAGGTCTATGGTGGCGAGATCGTCTACACCGGTCCACTCGACGAGCTGTTCAACCTCGACTTGGGTGCGTTGCCGTACCGCACGCTCGATATGAAGTTCGAGACGCTCGATATGGACCAGTTCCAGCCCGTGGGCACTGTCAACTACACCACGAGCGAGGACTACACGCGCATCACCGAGTTCAAGAACATGACCGGTCAGGTCCTGCCCGGCAAGACCACCATCATGAAGGAGTACTCCAAGGCCTATACGCCCGGCTCGGGCGAGACGCCGTACTACGCCATTCTTGAGCCCGAGAACCGTGAGCTCTATGAGCGCTATCTTGAGCGCGTCCAGAACCTGACGAACTTCCACCCGGTGGGTCGTCTGGCCGAGTATCGTTACTACGATATGGACGCCGTGACCAATTCCGCCCTCGATCTTTCGGATGAGATTATCGCCTGCCATGCATAAAGTCATAACATTCGGTATTCCCTCGTATAACGCCGCCAAGGACATGGACCATTGCATCACCTCCATCTTGGAGGGGAGCAATTACGCTACCGATATCGAGATTATCGTGGTGGACGACGGCTCCAAGGACGAGACGGCCGATAAGGCCGATGAGTGGGAGGCACGTTATCCTGGAATCATCCGCGCGGTGCACCAGGAGAATGGCGGTCACGGTATTGCCGTCCTTTCGGGTCTGCGCGAGGCGCAGGGCACCTACTACAAGGTTGTCGACTCGGACGACTGGCTTGACGGCGCTGCCCTTTCGACCATGCTGTCGATTCTGCGTGGCTTTGAGGAGCGCGACCAGCGCGTTGACCTGTTTATCTCGAACTACGTGTACGAGAAGGTTTACGAGGGCACGCATACCGCTATTGGCTACAAATTTGCCCTGCCGCGCAAAAAGATCTTTTCCTGGGATCAGATCGGTCATTTCCGCCTGGACCAGAACCTACTCATGCACAGCCTGTGCTATCGCACGGATGTGCTGCGCGAGTCCAACCTTCCCATGCCGCCGCACACGTTCTATGTGGACAACATCTACGCCTACGTGCCGCTGCCGCGTTGCAAGACCATGTACTACGCCGACATCGACCTCTATCGCTACTTTATCGGTCGCGAGGGCCAGAGTGTCAACGAGGCCACGATGGTCAAGCGTCTGGACCAGCAGTTCCGTGTGACGCGCATCATGATGGAGTCGTACCACCTGTACAGCGATGTTGAGTCGTCGCGTCTGCGCTCGTACATGATGGGCTATTTCACCATGATGATGGCGATCTGCTCGGTGCTCACCAAGCTTTCCGAGGAAGATTGCGCCGACGAGCGCCTAAAGACGCTGTGGAATGATTTGAAGGCCTACGACGAGCGCATGTATCGTCGTGCTCGCTACGGCGTGGTTGGCTTCTTCACCAACCTGCGTGGACGGGCCGGAGACAAAACCACACTCGGCCTATACCGTCTTGCCTCAAAGATCTTCAAATTCAACTAGCTGCTGAGTAATCGCTGCTGATAGGTTGACTGGGCCCCTTGGCCTTTAGTTTGCTACTGCGAACAGTCCTGCTCGCACGGAAAGCACATTAAGTGCTTTCCGGCTCGTGCGGAACTTGTATCAAACTAAAGGCCAAGGGGCCTCTGCTATAAGAATCGATTGTCAGGGTGCCTGAATTTGAAGATCTTCGACGCGCGGTACACAGGGGCCTGGGCTGAAAAGAATCTGGTTGGTAGGTTGCCCGGTGGGGCTTGGTTATGTTTGTCGCGAGTTCCGCACGAG
>CABQNF010000215.1 GCA_902465465.1 uncultured Collinsella sp.
AGTTGATGCTGCCGCCGGTACGGCCAACGCACCGCTCGTCAACACGCTGCTTCTGCGCAGCATGCAGCGCGCGCTGTACAAGCCGCGCAACGAGGGCCACTTTGCGCTCGCCGCGCCGTGCTACTGTCACTTTACGAGTCCCATCCGTCGCTACCCCGATCTGGTGGTGCACCGCGTACTCAAGCTGCAGTTGGCCTATGAGCAGCTGGGCGGCAAGGACGCCCTGGTCCGTACGCCGCGCCTGATCGGCAAGGGGCGCGAGTCACTGCCGCGCATTCTGCCGCAGATCTGCCGCGCATGCAGCGATGCCGAGCGCGCGGCAGATGCCGCCAGCCATGCGACGCAAAAGATCAAGATTGCCCAGTACTATGAGGACCGTCTGGGCGAGCGCTATGCCGGAACCGTCTCGTGGGTTAGCAGCATGGGCCTCTTTGTGCGCTTGGACCTAACGCAGGTCGAAGGCTTGGTTTCGATCAAGAGCCTGGGCAACGAGTGGTTCGAGTTCGACGAGGACGCGCTAACGCTCACAGGTGCCGACACGGGCACCCGTTACGAGCTGGGGCAGCGCGTAATTATCGAGGTCTCGCGCGTCAATACCACGCGTGGGCACTTGGACTTTAAGCTTATCCATTAGCCAAATTCCGACTGATGGTGGGGGAGCGGAGGGCGGCCTTTCGGGACCGCCCTTCGCATTTGAATCATGGCTGCCTTGCCGTCTGCTCGGCCGCCCGCTTACCTGCTATTTGAGAGGTAAAACCTACCAAAATAAACCTGTCCCTTTTGGCAGGTTTACAAGAAAGCGGGGATGAGATGGCGACGGTGTACGGTTATGCGCGGGTGAGTTCGCGCGATCAGAATCTTAATCGGCAGCTGGATGCGCTGGGCGCCTATGGCGTGGGCTCGGCGAATATTTATGCCGACCATGCGAGCGGCAAGGACTTCGATCGACCGCGTTATCGCGAGCTGCTGCACGTCCTGGGAGACGGGGACGTGCTGGTGGTGCTTTCTATCGACCGACTTGGCCGTAATTACTCCGAGATTCTTGAGGAATGGCGACGCATTACCAAGGAGCTCGGGGTTGCCATTGTGGTGTTGGACATGCCATTGCTTGACACGCGCGCCAGGGCCAGCGGCGCGCCGGATGTGACCAACGTCCTGATTGCCGATATTGTGCTGCAACTGCTGAGCTACGTGGCGCAGGTGGAGCGCGAGAATATCCATCGGCGCCAAGCGGAGGGAATTGCAGCGGCGCGGGCGCGAGGGGTCCGTTTCGGTCGACCTCGCAAGCCGTGCCCTCCTCAGTTTGAGCTGGTGCGCGATAGCTATGAGGCAGGCGATATTACCCGCAGCCAGGCAGCAAAGTGCCTGGGCGTGTGCGTGGGGACGTTCGATCGCTGGATGCGCGAGGCGGGGTAGGGGGTCTGCGTCGCTTTGTCGCTTCCTGTTGCGATTCAAATTTTGATACGGTGACGATGCCATTTGGGGCTACACTCGCTGATATTCAAAAAAGGAGGTTGGCCCTTGGCGCGAGTAAAACAAATAATCGGATTGACCGCGATCGTTCTGTTCGCTGCAACGCTGGCGGGCATCTGGGTGCTGACGGAGCAAAATGCGGTGGAGACGTCGTTGCTGAGCGAGTCCACCGCGCGTGTGGTGGAGGGCCAGGCTACGGGCGTTCAGGCTGTCGATGCCACGGGTGAAGCCCAGACGGAGTACGGAATGACCGGGGGCGCCGATTCGACTGCCTCGAATGTCCGGTCTGGCCGACTTGCTTCCATTCGCATGTGGGTGGGCGCAAACGTCCGTCGCGTTGCCCATACCGTAGAGTTTTTCTTCGTCGGATTGTTCGCCTCCGTGGTCGTGGTTTGCTTTTCCAGGCGTCCGTGGAGCGTATGCTCCCGTTGCGTGCCCGTATTGCTCTTTTGCGCCGCCTGCTCCGTTGGCGATCAGGTGCATAAGATCTTTGTTCCCGGAAGGCATTTCGACGTTATCGATTTAGGATTCGACGCTGCGGGCTATGTCACCGCCATGCTGTTGGTATTGCTGGCAGCGGCGTTGGTGCGCCATGCGACTCGGCCGATCGGCGCCCATGCGAGGCGCTAGCCTTAAGACGAGACATCGCGACTGCCTATGCTTCGACATTGACTACAATAACGGCTGCAATCGCGAGTGGTCGTCGATGTGCAGTTTTCCAGACACCTGTTTTCTCTAAGAAAGGAAATCCCATGGCGGCATTGTTTGTTGAATATCCCAAGTGCTCGACCTGTAAGAAGGCCAAGGCATGGCTGGACGAACACGGGGTAGAGTATATCGACCGCGATATCGTTTTGGACAATCCCACGGCTGATGAGCTTGCGACCTGGATTGCTCGTTCGGGGCTGCCGGTGCGGCGCTTCTTTAATTCGTCGGGCATGAAATATCGAGAGCTGGGCCTGAAGGCGCGTCTGGATGCGGGCATGACGGATCGGGAGTGCTACGAGCTGCTGGCGACCGACGGCATGCTGGTCAAGCGTCCGCTGCTGGTGGGCGACGACTTTGCGATTCCTGGCTTTAGGGAAGCGGCTTGGGCCGAGGCGTTGCTGTAGCGGCTGCGGAAAGTGCGTCCCGTTTTAAGCTCGGATTCCGGGACGCAGTTTCCGGTTGAAGGGGCTAGCGGAAACCGTATCCCAGTTTGAGCGCGAAATCTGGGATACGGTTTCCGTTTGGGGCCTCTAGGGGAAAGCGCGTCCCGTTCTGGACGTAAATTCCGGGATGAGCTTTCCGGTTGGCGGGCATATGCGCTAATCCTCAAGCTGTGCCCATTCGTGCGGATCGTAGACCTTTACGTGCTTGTTGGGCTTGCCGCTCCAGTACTCCTCGTCCATAAAGGGCAGATATGCCTGAACGCCGGGGCAGATAAAGGGAATCCGCTGCTGTTGCAGTCGCTCGCGCTGGCGC
>CABQNF010000216.1 GCA_902465465.1 uncultured Collinsella sp.
GAGCGCGCGGTCGAACGCAGCGTCCGCCGCGCCCTTCTCGAGCTCGTAGGGACGGATGCGCCTAAGCATGGCCTCGAGGGCATCGATCATGGGAAGACCGTAGGCGATCTGGATGCTCGGGCCAAGGCCGAGCTTGAAGCCCGGATGCGCATTGTGGGCATCGACGTCGTCGTTGGTGAGCACCGGGACATAGTCGTATCCCGCGTCGTCGAGCGCGCGGCGCAGCAGGGGCATGTAGTGCGTCAGGCGGCAGTCGCCGATATACTTGCCAGTCACCACGGCGACGTCGTGCGGGTCGTACTTACCGCTCTCGAGTGCCGCGAGCGCCTCGCCGATCACGATTTGCGCGGGGAAGCAGATGTCGTTGTGCACATAGCGTTTGCCCAGGCGGATGGCATCCTCGCGCCCGATATCAAGGGCCTCGGCGCGCACGCCCTGATTGCGCATCGCCGCGGTCATGAGCCTGCAGAACGCATGGGAGGTGTTGGGGACCAGCGCGATCTTGTCGTGCCGGTCGCGCTTGGTGTACTTGACCTTATACGGGTCGTCGAGCGGATGGACCGCGTGCACCCGGGCGCCCTCGGCACGCTCCTCCGCGCGACGACGGTTGACCGACTCGATAAACGAACGCACGCGAATGCCCATGGGACCGGCGACGTCGCTCTCATCGAGCTTGATCATCATCGGAACCTTGGAGCCCATCTCGCCCATCATGCGCGCGATCTCGTCGGTGAGATACGCATCGTGGCCGCAGCCGAAGCTGCCCATCTGCACGAGCTCGAGCTCGGGCGTCGATGCGACGATGACCGCGCACGACAGCATGCGCGCATGGTAGTTGTTCACGATGTCGATGCGGCTGTTGGAAAGGTCAACGTTGCAGACCCCCGGCACCGCATCGGGCGTCAGCACGGGGATGCCGCGCTCAGAGAAGAGCTTGGGCAGCCCGTGGTTGACCAGCGGGTCGTTGTGGTACGGGCGCGAAGCGATCACCACCGCGTAGCCGCCGTCCTCGCGCAGGTTCTCGAGCACCTGCCTGCCGCGCAGCTGCAGCTGGTTCTCAAACGTCTGCTGCGCGCGGTCCGCCTGCTCGGTCGCCTTGGCAACCAGGTCGGCATCGATATCGAAGGTCTCCTTGCACCACGCCTTGAGCTGGCGGTTTCGGTCGCCCTCGTCGTACCAGTGGAACAGCGGCGTATCGAACGGAACGCCGAAACGCTCCTCCGGGTTATCGGAATTGCGCATCACGTAGGGGTATCCCTTTACGACGGCGCACATCCACTCGCTGGTAGAGGCGGTGTTTTCGGTGGGCACCGTCGTGATGATGGGCATGAAGATGCGGTCGACGCCGGCGTCGACGAGATTGCGGATGTGCCCGTGGACGAGCTTGGCCGGGAAGCACACGGTGTCGGATGTGACGTGCGCCAGACCGCGCTCGTACATCGCCTTGGTGCTGCGTCCCGAGACGCGCACCTTAAAGCCGAGCGTGCTGAAGAACGTCGACCAGAACGGCATGGTGTCCCAGAACTCGAGCACACGGGGAATGCCGATCGTGACATCGCGCCCCCCGCAGACGAGAACCGTGGGGTACGACTCGAACAGCAGCTTCTCGCGGTCGACAAAGAGATTGGGGGCAGCCGCGGTCCGGTCGCGCCCCGTGCCTCGCAAGCACCCTGCGGACGCAGCTCCTCCGCCGCGGGAACCTTGCGCACGAGCTCATCCCATGAGATGGCGCCGCCGCGCGGGCAGCGATTGCCCGTGACGTAAAGCGAGCCGTCGCCAAACGCCACGACCGCGCGCTGGCAGCGGTTGTTGCACCGACGGCAGGTAACGCCGCCGAACTCGCGATGCTCGAAGCGCTCCACGGCATCGAGCCCGATAAACGACGTGCCGGCGTCGCCCTTGCGGCATTCCTCGCGCGCGAGCAGGGCGATACCGATAGCGCCCATCAGCCCCGGGTGGGGCGCACGCGTGACGGGTTTGCCCAGATACTGCTCGAATGCGCGCAGCACCGCGTCGTTTCGGAACGTGCCGCCCTGGACGACGACTTTGTCGCCCAGACGGTTGAGATTTGAAACGCGAATGACCTTGGTGAACACGTTCTCGATAATCGAACGGCAGAGACCGGCCATGATGTCGCCCGGACCCTTACCGCGCCGCTGCTCGGAAACGACGCTGCTGTTCATGAACACCGTGCAGCGGCTGCCGAGAACGGCGGGGGCTTTGGACGAAAATGCCTCGGTCGCGATATCCTCAACGGCTATTCCGAGGTTTTTGGCAAAACCCTCGAGGAACGAGCCGCAGCCCGCAGAGCACGCCTCGTTGACGACGATATCGGTCAGCACGCCGTGGTTGAGCCAGATGGCCTTCATATCCTGTCCGCCGATGTCGAGCACGAAGGTCGCATCGGGAACGCATGCGCACGCGGCGCGGGCGTGCGCGACCGTCTCGACCGTATGGTAGTCGGCGTGGAACGCGCGCGCGAAAAGCTCCTCGCCGTATCCCGTGGTGCCCACGGCATCGATCGCAAGCGTGACTCCCGCTGTCTCCCAGCGGTTCTTCAAGCTGACAAGACCCTGTTGGGCGACGTCGAGCGGTCTGCCGTTATTAGACGCGTAGAACGAATCGACAAGCTCACCCGCCTCATCGACCAGGGCGAACTTGGTCGTCGTGCTCCCCGAATCGATACCGAGCGCCACACGCACCGTCTCTCCGGGCGCATACGCATCCGGACCCTTTGCCGGCGTCTCTTTGCCATGGCGTGCCGTAAAATCCGCCTGCTCGGCAGGTGTGGCAAAAAAGGGCTGGGCAAGACGTCCCTCCCCGCTTGCGGGCGCGACCGTCTCGAGCTTATCCAGCCGGACAAAAGCGTCGGGAAGGTCGATCGGTTGGGACGATGCGAACATGTCGGTCAGCGACAGGGCGGCACCGCGCGCGACC
>CABQNF010000217.1 GCA_902465465.1 uncultured Collinsella sp.
ACCTCTTCAAAAAGAAAAACGATCTGCTCTTTAACCGCGAGGTGCTGAGCCCCGACGAGGCCCCGCGCGGCACCGTCGGCATCCCGCGCGCACTCAACATGTACGAGAACTACCCCTTCTGGCATGCGTTCTTTACGCGCCTGGGTTTTAGCGTGCAGCTGTCCGACCAGTCGAGCAAAAAGACCTACCAGGCGGGCATCGAGTCCATGCCGTCCGAGAGCGTGTGCTATCCGGCAAAGATGAGCCACGGCCACGTGATGAACCTCATCGACCGCGATGTCGACTTCATTTGGATGCCGTGCGTGCGCTGGGAGCGCAAGGAGGATCCGACCGCCGGCAACTGCTACAACTGCCCCATCGTCATGAGCTACCCCACGGCGTTGGCGCTCAATATCGACGAGATCCGCGAGCAGAACATCGAGTTCCTGTATCCGTTTGTGCCCTATCACGATAAGACCGAGCTCAAGCGCCGTCTGTACCAGGTGCTCGCTGTCGACCGTGTGGCCGATGCTGAGGCCGGTCGCGGTCGCGTGCGCGGTCCTAAAATCACGCGCTCCGAGGTCGATGCCGCCGTCAACGCTGCCTTCGAGGCCGATGCGCGCTTCCACGAGGATATCCAGACCATGGGCGAGGAGGCTCTTAAGTGGGTCGAGGACCATGGCGGTCACGCCGGTCGTCCCTACCATAACGACCCCGAGATCAACCACGCCCTGCCCGAACTTATCTCGAGCTTTGGCTTTGCGGTCTTTACCGAGGATTCGCTTGCGCATCTGGTAAAGCCCGAGCGTCCGATTCGCGTCGTCGACCAGTGGATGTACCACAGCCGCCTGTACGCCGTCGCCCGTTTTGTGACGATGCGCAACGACCTGGACCTGATCCAGCTCAATTCCTTCGGCTGCGGCCTGGACGCTCTGACCACCGATCAGGTGCAGGAGATTCTGGAAGCCAGCGGCAAGATCTACACCGTGCTTAAGATCGACGAGGTGTCTAACCTGGGTGCCGCGCGCATCCGCATCCGCTCGCTCATGGCAGCGCTCAAGGACCAGGAGGCCGAGCGCCTGGCCGATGCCACGGCCGCGGGCGAGGCCTACGAGCAAGGCGATGCCGCGCCGGTGGCGCCCTCCACGGATGCCCCCGCGTTCGCGAGCCGCAAGTACACGTTTGAGGCGCAGCGTGAGAGTGCTTCGACCGCGTGGCCCAAGGTGCCCTTTACCGAGCAGATGCGCGAGGAGGGCTACACCATCCTGTGCCCGCAGATGGCGCCGATTCACTTTGACCTGGTCAAAGAGGTGTTCCGCGGTGCCGGCTACAACTTGGAGCTGCTGCCCTCGACCGACCACGATGCCGTCGAGGCTGGCCTGCGCTACGTGAACAATGACATTTGCTATCCGTCGATCCTGGTGACGGGCCAGATTATGGAGGCCATCGAGAGCGGTCGGTACGACCTGTCCAAGACGGCCGTGGTTATCAGCCAGACCGGCGGCGGCTGCCGTGCCACCAACTACATCGCACTCATCCGCAAGGCCCTGCGCGAGAGCGGCCACCCCGAGATCCCGGTGATCTCGCTTTCGGCCGTGGCGCTCGGTGAGGACAACCCCGGCTTTAAGATTACGCCGGCACTGCTTAAGCAGGCAGTCTACGCAGTGCTCTTTGGTGACGTCATGATGCAGATGCTCTATCGTTGCCGCCCGTACGAGGCCACGCCCGGTGCCGCCAACGCACTCTACGAGGAGTACATGGCGCGCGCCCGCAAGCTGGCGCCTAAGTTCAACAGGCACAACTACACCAAGTTGTGCCGCGAGGCCATCCGCGCGTTCGACACCATGCCGCTTGTGGGCGAGGGTACCAAGCCGCGCGTGGGCGTGGTTGGCGAGATCCTGGTCAAGTTCCATCCCACGGCCAACAACCACGTGGTCGATGTCATTGAGCGCGAGGGCTGCGAGGCCGTGGTACCGGGCCTGCTCGACTTCTTCCTGTACTCCATGAGCAACGCCGAGCTTCAAAAAGACGAGCTGGGAAGCTCTGCCACGGCGCGCGCTAGCATGCAAGCGCTTATTAAGCTTGTGGACTGGATGCGTACGCCGGTGGAGGAAATGCTCGAGAAGTCCCGCCGCTTTGAGGCACCCGAGCGCATCGGTACCATGGCCGACAAGGCCCGTACGGTGCTATCGGTGTGCAACAACATGGGCGAGGGCTGGTTGCTCACGGCCGAGATGCTCGACCTGATCGACCACGGTGCGCCCAACATCATCTGCACGCAGCCCTTCGCGTGCCTGCCCAACCACGTAGTGGGTAAGGCCGTGATCAAGGAGCTGCGCCGCCAGCATCCCGAGAGCAACATCGTCGCGGTGGACTACGACCCCGGCGCGTCCGAGGTCAACCAGCTCAACCGCATTAAGCTCATGATCAGCGTGGCCAAGGAAAACATGCGCGCCGGCAAGGGCTTTAAGCTCGAGAAGGTGGCGCCGCTCGCGATGGACGAGGTCACCGGCCAGATGCGTGCCCACGATGGCTGCGTGAGCTGCGGCTCGGTCGACGAGAGTGCCGTGGCGTCGGTCGCTGAGCGCCTGGGACGCGGCATTAAGAAGTAACTGGCCTGCTTTGGGCTAGATATGAGACAAACGGGTGGTAGCCGTACCGGCTACCGCCCGTTTTTGCTGGACATATGTTGCGCATATGATCTTGCTGTAGCCTTCCGTGGGCTCGTATTTCTGAAGTGCGGTGAAAAACGCGAACCTCCCGAGCACACTGCCTTTTTAGGCGCTCGTGACCTGCGGTTTTGTTGCTAAAAAAGTCCGTCTGGTCAGCGGAACTCGATTTTTCGCCGCACTTCCGAAAAAGCGGTCCGGCAGCGTTAAAAGGGGCCTCCAAAATCAAGAGATAATGAACAGGTGTTGCCGTTCGCCGCAAATTACCGTCC
>CABQNF010000218.1 GCA_902465465.1 uncultured Collinsella sp.
TGTCCGAGCAGTGGTTCGTCGCCGTCGACAAACTCAAGGGACCGGCGCTCGACGCCGTCAACTCTGGCAAGGTCACCTTCCACCCCGCGCGTTGGACGCAGACCTACACCACCTGGATGGAGAACCTCAAGGACTGGTGCATCAGCCGCCAGCTGTGGTGGGGCCACCGCATCCCCGTGTTCTACTGCGAGGACTGCGGTTGGGAGGACGCCCTCACCGAGGACACCGACGTGTGCCCCAAGTGCGGCGGCCATCACGTGCATCAGGACGAGAACGTGCTGGATACCTGGTTCAGCTCGCAGCTGTGGACTTTCGCCACGCAGGGCTGGCCGCAAAAGCCGGAGTTGCTCGAGGGCCATCACCCCACGACGGCGCTGGTCACCGCGCGCGACATCATCGCGCTGTGGGTCGCCCGCATGGTCATGAGCTCGCTGTACTTCCTGGACGAGGTGCCGTTTAAGGACGTCGTCATCTACCCGACGATTCTGGCCAAGGACGGCAGCCGCATGTCCAAGTCCAAGGGCAACGGCGTTGACCCCATGGACCTCATCGGTATGTACGGCGCCGACGCCATGCGCTACAACCTGCTGACGCTGTGCACCAACAACCAGGATGTTAAGTTCGACGCGAACATCGACAAGAAGACCAAGAAGCTCATCGACAGCCCGCGCACCGACCAGGCCAAGAGCTTTGTGACCAAGATCTGGAACGCCAGCCGCTTCCTGCTTATGAACATGGAGGGCTACACGCCCGGCGAGCCCGTCGTGGAGACGCCGGCCGACGCCTGGATGTTCAGCCGCCTGGCAAAGGCCGTGAAGATGGTCACCGAGGGCATTGAGAACTACACCTTTGGCGACATGGCCCGCGGCGTGCAGCAGTTCTTCTGGAACGAGGTCTGCGACTGGTACGTCGAGGTCACCAAGGCCCGCCTGAAGGGCGAGGGCCGTCTGCAGGCCCAGCGCAACCTGATCTTTGTGCTCGACACCTCCATTCGCCTGATGCACCCGCTCATGCCGTTTGTCACCGAGGAAATCTGGGACAACATGCCGGCGAGTGTGCTCGATCTGGACGCCGAGGGCAACGTGAACCGCGCCGAGGCGCTCATGATCGCCAAGTGGCCCGAGCCCGCCGACTACGCTAAGTATGTTGACGAGGACGCCGAGCGCGCGTTTGAGCTGTGCCGTGCCGTCGTTTCCGCCGCCCGCGCCACGCGTTCGCGTTATCGCTTGAGCCCCAAGGCCGAGCTCGATGTGGTCGTGCGCGCCGGTGCCGAGGACATCGAGAAGCTCGAGAGCCTGCGCTCGACCATCGAGCCGCTGGCCAACACCGCCTCGCTGGTCATGGGTACCGACGTTGAGAAGCCGGCCGCGAGCATCGCCGTGGTCGACAGCGGCGTCGAGGTCTTTGTGGTGCTCGAGGGCAAGGTTGATCTTTCGGCCGAGAAGGCGCGCCTGGAGAAGGAGATCGCCGCGGCCCAGAAGGAGCTCGCCGGTTGCGAGAAGACGCTGGCCAACGAGGGCTTTGTGGCTAAGGCCGCGCCCGCGGTGGTCCAGAAGAAGAGGGACCGTGCAGCTGAGCTCAAGGAGATCCTGACGGCGCTGACTGCTCAGGTTGCTGACTTCTCGTAGGCGTAACTGGGGGACGCGGTTTGGGGCTTTGCTCGCTACTGCGGACAGTCCTGCTCGCACGAAGGCCACATTAAGTGGCCTTCGGCTCGTGCGGAACTTGTATCGAGCAAAGCCCCTAACCGCTCCCATAGCGGTTACGGGGGCGTCCGCTGCCTGGTAGGGCCACTTGGTTGTGGCCTTGATCTCGCTGCAAAGCGGTGTTTGGCTGATATTTTGAATGGGAGGGGCTCGTTGTTGATTCGGGCCTCTTTTTATGTTGAGGGGACTTTGAGTTATGGCTAAGCGTTCTGGGTCGTATGTCGTTCCGTTCTCGTTTGAGTTGCTTTCGTTTGATGAGGCTGTGGGGCTTGCTGCTGATACGGGGCGGATTTCTGGGGATGCTGGGCCTCTGCTCGAGACGGTTGTCGATATGCTCGATGAGCTGGGGCGTCCGGACGAGTACTTTGATTGCATTCAGGTTGCCGGTACCAATGGCAAGACTTCGACCACGCGTTTTTCGGCTGCCATTCTTCGCGGCGAGGGGCTCAAGACCGCGCTGTATACGTCGCCGCAGCTTGTGCGCTATCCCGAGCGCATGGAGGTTGACGGGCGCGTTGTGAACGACGAGGCCTTTGCCCGTGGCGTTTCTGCCGCTGTTGAGGCGGGACATCGAGTGAATGCCCGTCGTGTGGCGGCGGGGGAGCGCGCTTATTCCATCACGCCGTTTGACTTGCTGACGGCTGCCGCACTTGTGGTGTTTGCCGAGGCCGCGGTGGATGTTGCCGTGCTCGAGGTTGGCATGGGCGGACGCTGGGATGCTACGAGTGCGACCGATCCCGTCGCCGTTGCCATTACGGGCATTGGGCTCGATCACACACGTATTTTGGGCGATACGCTCGAGGCCATTGCGGGGGAGAAGGCTGCGGTCATTAAGCCCGGACGCCTGGTTGTGCTGGGCGAGGGCACGCACGAGGCGAGCGTTCAGCGCGTGATGGATGCTCGTTGCCGCGAGTGCGGCGTTGTACCGCTTGTGGTAAGCCACGCCACGACTAAGGTGCCGGAGCACGTGGGCGACACGGTTGAGTTTAGCTGCACCACGCCGCGTGCGATCTATACGTCGAGCATGGTTAAGCCAGCGTATCAGCCGCAGAATGCTGCATGCGCGATTAGGCTGTGCGAGGGGTATCTGGGTCGCGAGCTCGATCACGATAAGCTCGATGCGTCGCTTATGGGCTGCCCCACGCCGGGTCGATTTGATGTGCTGGGGACTGATCCGCTCAAGCTGATCGACGCCTGC
>CABQNF010000219.1 GCA_902465465.1 uncultured Collinsella sp.
CCCGTTATGGGCCCCCTGACCGAGCTCATGGGCCTCAATCCCGAGGCGGCCGTCACCGCGCTCCAGTTTGCCAACCAGACCATCAACACCATCAGCCCCGTAGCGGGCATGACGGTCGCCGGTCTTGCCGTGGCTAGGATTTCGTTTGGCCAATGGTGGAAGACCATTTGGAAGTTCTTCATTTTCATGGTCGTCTTTGGCGTGATTGTAACGGCAATCTCTGGCATGCTTCCGGTGTAGGTGGTTGTGATGTCTGATCGTTTGACGGTCCTGACGTCTAAGAGCGTCTTTACCGGTACAGGGGACCTGCCGTTTGAAGGTTTCGTAGCGGTCCGTGGCAATCGAATTGAGGCTGTTGGCACCAAGTGTGAGGTAGCTTCGTATTTGACCCAGGCGGACGAGGTAGTTGACCTGGGCGACCGCACTGTCATGCCTGGCCTGATCGATGTGCATACCTTCTATACAGGTTGGGCGCTGCGGACGTTGGGTTCTGATCTGTCCGGCATCGCTGATGCCAAAGAGGCTGTGTCGCTCTTGCGTGCGTGGAAAGAAGATCATCCGGATTGCGCGGCGGTTTTTGGCCACAACCTACCCGAAACGTTGGCATCGGATGCCGAGAACGCAAATACGGCAGCTGTGTTTGACGATTGTTTTGGCGATATCCCTGTCGTCTGCTTTACACCGGGAGCGGAGACCTGCGTTCTCAATGCTGCCGCCAGTGCGCGATACGGCTTTACACCCCAGGCGTGCTATGCCGAGAAGATCTGGCGCATGATGAGCGATTTCCTCGCGCTGCCCGAGGTGCGTGCCGGGTATTCGGACTACATGAGCATGCTTAACGAGCGTGGCGTTACCGCCATCAAGGAAATGGCGTTTGATGACTACTACGGCTTTGCCGACGAAATGGCTCGCCGTGAGGAATCTGGTGAGCTGACGGTTCGCGTCTCTATGATGTCGCAGCCGGTGGGCGCCGGTGCAAATCTGGCATATGCCCGCGAGGCGCGAGAGCGCTTCCGGGGACCGTTCGTTCGTTTTTCTGGCTTCAACCGTATGACCGATCGCGGCGTATGGGCGGGGCTTGCCGAGATGATAGACCCCTATGAGGACTCGGCCGATGCGGGCGCTGCCGGCAAGACGGTCGTCGAGGAGCCAGAGTGGGATCTGATTGAGAACGAGCTGCGTGCAATTGATGCTGACGGCTTCCGATATTCCTTGCATTGCCAGGGCGATGGCGCCGTTCGTCGCACCGTGGCGCTCTATGCCTCGCTGCCTCGAGACGAGCATGGACGGATGCTTCGCCGCCATGCGATTACCGATCTCGAGAACTCTGACCCGACCGACCTTGTCGAGTTTGGCAAGTTAGGTGGAATTTGCGAGGTCTATCCGCAGATTCTGACGCTGGACCGGCGCGAGGATTGCCTGTCGATGATGCGTCGACAAATTGGCGAGACGCGACTTTTGCACAGCTGGAATCGCCGCGGCATGGAAGATTCCGGATGCACAGTGTGCTGCGGCACGGATCTGCCGCTGCTGATTCCGAGCCTGGGCGAGTCAATCTACAGCGCGTGCGGCGGATTCTTCGCCGACGGACTGCCCGTGAATGAGGTCAACACGCTGACGCTTGTCGAGCTCTTGCGCGCTTGGACTGCCGGGGGCGCGTACGATCTGATGCGCGAGGACGAGCTGGGTACGCTTGAGGTTGGCAAGCTTGCCGATATCTGCGTGCTCGATCGGGATGTGTTCGACCTCGATTATCGCGACGCACGCGATCTTGCGGTTGATATGACGATGTCGGACGGACAAATCGTGTTCGATCGAAATAAGGAGGCATAAGATGTCTGAATCCAAACCGACGCTGCGCCGCGAGCAGATTGCGGGCATGAATATCCACTACATCATGTGGTCGCTCGATTACTTCCTTGATGTACAGCAGCGTTTGGGCTTTGAGTCCATTGAGCTGTGGTGTGCAGAGCCGCATGTGACGCTCGACCACACGGGCTACTTTGAGGCTGAGGTCCTGGCGAAAAAGGCTGCAGACCGTGGGCTTAGGTATCGTACTCTGTGCCCCGAGAACGTTGTCTATCCTTGGCAGTACTGCGCACGCAAACCGCTGCATGAACAGCGCAGTCTGGCGTACTTTAAGCACGGCATTGAGCTTGCCGAGGTACTTGGGTGCGACCGTATGTCCATCAACTCGGGCTGGGGCGACTGGGACGAGGACCGCGAGGAAGCCTGGAAGCGCAGCCGCGAGCACTTGTCCATTCTGGCGGAGTATGCCGGCGAGCACGGTCTGGTGCTTACGATGGAAAGCCTGCGTCCCGAGGAGAGCAACCTTGTGACGACGGTTTCCGATGCGAAGCGCATGATTGACGAGGTCGCGAGCCCGTACTTACAGCCCATGGTTGATACAACCGCGATGGGCGTTGCAGGCGAGACGCTCGAGGACTGGTTTGCCGCCTTTGGTGATGGGGCAATTCACGAGATGCACTTTATCGACGGTGACCCGTATGGCCATCTGGTGTGGGGCGATGGCAAGCACGATATGGACGCTTTTGTCGCCACGCTCAACGCCCATGGTTTCGACGGCATGCTGGGCCAGGAAATCACGGACGGTCGTTACTACGATGACCCGGCGGCGGCAGATGCCAAGAACATGGCCGCATTCGAGAAATATCTGATTGACTAAAACAACTATCGGCCACGCAACCAACGTCATTGATTGCGGGCCAAATAAGAAAGGAACTGGATATGAACGCACACGATCTGATCAAAGAGGCAATTGCCGAGAAGGGCAAGTTCGACAGCGTCTGCTGGATTGCTTGCGGTGGCTCCATGATCGATTTGATTCCGGCCCATGAGCTTC
>CABQNF010000220.1 GCA_902465465.1 uncultured Collinsella sp.
GTTGACGCGGAGCCGGGCCTTGGTCGTTAGAACGGCGGAACCAACTATTCTACTGTGACACTCTTGGCCAGGTTGCGGGGCTGGTCAACATCGCAACCGCGCAGGATGGCTACCTCACGAGCAAGCAACTGCAGCGGGACGCTCGCCGTGATGGGGCTGAACACGTCGCGGACGGCCGGCACGCGAATAATGCAGTCTGCGATCTTGTTGATTTCCCCGTCGCCCTCGGTGGCAACGACGATGACCTTGGCGCCGCGTGCCTTGCACTCCATGAGGTTCGACACGGTCTTGTCGTAGGTGGCACTCTTGGTGGCCACGGCGATGACAGGGAAGCCCGGGTCGATCAGGGCAATGGGGCCGTGCTTCATCTCGCCGGCGGCGTAGGCCTCGGCATGCAGGTAGCTGACCTCTTTGAGCTTGAGCGCGCCCTCGTAGGAAATAGCGGCACCCATGCCACGGCCCACGAACAGCGCCGACTGCGCGTCCTTGCACAGCAGGGCGGCCTCATGCACGGCCTCGGTCTGCGTATCCAGGATCCACTGGATCTGCTCGGCCGTATCGGAAAGCTCACGGAACAGCATGCGCGCCTGCTTAGTGGTCAGACGGTACTTGACCTGCGCCAGCAGCAGGGCCAAAAGCGTGAGGCTCACAACCTGGCCGATGAAGCTCTTGGTCGAGGCAACTGCGATCTCCTTGTTGGCCTTGGTGTAAATGACGCCGTCGCTCTCGCGCGCCACGGGGCTGCCCACCACATTGGTGATGCCAAAGACCTTGGCGCCCTTGATGCGCGCATCGCGAATGGCGGCGAGGGTATCGGCCGTCTCGCCCGACTGGGACACGGCAACGACGAGCGTCGTCGGCGTGATGATGGGGTTGCGATAGCGGAACTCGCTGGCCGCCTCCACCTCGGTGGGGATGCGAGCCCAGCCCTCGATAAGGTTCTTGGCAATGAGACCGGCATGGTAGCTGGTGCCGCAAGCGATCACGTAGACGCGGTCGATATCGTTGAGCTCCTCGAGCGAAAGGCCCAGTTCATCGATATCGAGCTCACCGGCGGGGGTCATGCGGCCCACCAGGGTATCGCGCACGACGCGCGGCTGCTCATGGATCTCCTTGAGCATAAAGTCGGGGTAGCCACCCTTTTCGGCCATGTCCAGATCCCAGTCGATATGGGTAACCTTGGGCTCAATCACATTGCCGGCCTCGTCGGTATACTCGACGCCTGCGGGCGTGAGCTTGGCAAACTGGCCGTCCTCGAGCACCACGACGTCGCGGGTTGCGTCGATGAGCGCGATGACATCGGAAGCAACATAGGAGCCGGTTTCGCCCACGCCGACTACGATCGGGGAATCCTTGCGGGCCACGGCGATCACGCCAGGCTCATCGGCGGAAACGGCGGCCAAACCATAGGCGCCCACCACGTGGGTGCAGGCCTCGCGCACAGAGGCCATCAGGTCATGTGTCTCGGTATAGGCCTCTTCGATCAGATGTGCGAAGACCTCGGTATCCGTCTCGCTCTTAAAGTGATGGCCGCGGCCCTCCAGCTCCTCGCGCAGCTCGGCGAAGTTTTCGATGATGCCGTTGTGAACGATGGCGATACGACCGTCGCAGCTGGTGTGGGGATGGGCGTTAACGACCGAAGGCTTGCCATGAGTGGCCCAGCGGGTGTGGCCGATGCCGCAGGCGGCGTCGCTGTCGATATTGGAAAGCTCGCTCTCCAGGCCCGCGACCTTGCCCACGCGGCGGATGACGTCGAGGTGCGCCGCGGCGCCCTCGCCTACCTCGAGCGCGACACCCGAGGAGTCATAGCCGCGATACTCCATACGCTTAAGACCCGTGACCAGGATGTTCTTTGCAATATCAGAGCCGGTGTAGCCGACAATTCCGCACATAGGATAAATCCCTTCGTCCGTGTGACTGCAAAACGTCCACGCACATGGGGCGCTGAGACGTATAACGTTCGAGTATTGTACTCACGCAGGCGCAAGCTGATATACCAGAAGTGGTATCTCAACTTGAATACCACTCGATACACACACCCCAGCACGAAGGGGGCAGGCGCCTTCGTGGTTGTTTGGCCTGACAGCATCGTTTGCCCAGATAAAACCTGCCAAAATAAACCAGTCCCTAATAGGCAGGTTTTGACACCTCAGGGGCGGGCGATGCTACAATCTGGCTTGTACTTGAAACGCATCAAAGGGGCCGCTATGGCAAAGGTTAAAATCATCGACGTCGCGCGCGAAGCCGGAGTTTCGTTGGGCACGGTTTCCAACGCGCTCAACCACCCCGAAAAGCTGCGTCCCGAGACCCTCAAGCTCATCAACGAGACCATCAATCGCCTGGGCTACCTGCCCAACCAAAGCGCTCGTCAGCTTGCGGGCGGCGCCACCAAGTCCTTTGGCCTGGTGCTCCCCCGTCTCGATCACGGTTTTTCGCTCCAAATCGCCAGCGGCGCCCACAACGAGGCTCGCAAGCACGGCTACGACCTGCTCATCGCCAACGCCGATAACGACGATATTCTCGAGGACCATTACCTGCGCTACTTTATGGGCACCCAGATGTCCGGCGTCATGGTTCAGCCCATGGCGTCCCCCGACTGGCACCCCGCCATGACCAAGATGCCCGTGCCGATCGTCCATCTGGACATCCATTGCTCCGGACCCGGCTACTACGTAGCGGCCGACAACGAGGCCCAGGGTCGCATCATTGCCGAACTCGCCATCGCCCGCGGTGCACGCCATATCACCGTTGTGGGTAGAGCAGCATTTATGCAACTCACCCTGCGCGTCCTTGGCATTCACAAGGCGCTCGCTCTACATCCCGACATCAAGATCGAAGTCATTGACGCCGGCGAGTGG
>CABQNF010000221.1 GCA_902465465.1 uncultured Collinsella sp.
CCCGCCCAGGTCCTTAGATAACGTTGCTTGCTGGCGTCGCTCTGCTCGTCCGCTTTTTGATCTGGAGAGCCGGGTGGGCTGATAGATAAATAGATGTGAGTAGGGGCTCCCCCGTATATGGACGGGGGAGCCCCTTGTTGCGTTTGGGTTGTTGGTGCGATCTACAGGTGCGAGACGATCAGTTCCATCTTGCCTTCGAGGTCGATGGAGCTGACGGTGCTGGGGGCCAGCAGGTGGCTTCCCTTGTGGACGGGGTCGCCGCAGATGGTGCCTTCGCCGTCGATGACTGACAGGCACATGAAAGGCCAGCGCTGGTCGAGGGTCTTGCTGCCGTCGACGCGCACGCGATCGACGGTGTAGCAGGAGTTAGACTCGAGCTCGGTCACGCCGTCCACCTCGGGCGCGGTCACCGTGCCGTCGGTCGGAGCCTGAGCATCAAAGTCGATGCAGTCGAGGCTCTGCTCAATGTGCAGCGGACGCAGCTTGCCATCGGTGCCGGGACGGTCGTAGTCGTACAGGCGATATGTCACGTCGCTCGACTGCTGCGTCTCCAAAATGAGCGTGCCGGTCTTGATGGCGTGCACGGTACCGGAATCAATCTGGAAAAAGTCGCCCTTGTGGATCGGCAGCACGTTGAGCATGTCGTCCCAGCGGCCTTCCTCGATCATCTGTGCGGCCTCGGTGCGGTCTTTAGCACGCTGGCCGACGATGATTGTGGCGGCGGGCTCGCAATCCAGCACGTACCAGCACTCGGTTTTGCCCAGGCTGCCGTTCTCGTGCTCGGCGGCGTACTCGTCGTTGGGATGAATCTGGATCGAAAGGTCGTCCTTGGCGTCCAGAATCTTAATGAGCAGCGGGAACTCCTTGCCCTCGCAGTTGCCAAAGAGCTCGCGGTGCTCGGCCCACAGCCACGACAGCGTGTGGCCTGCATACGGGCCCTCCGCAATCTGACAGTCGCCGTTGGGATGGGCCGAGATGGCCCAGCACTCACCGATGGGACCCTCGGGAATGTCGTAGCCAAATACGGTTTCGAGCTGGCGGCCGCCCCAGATCTTCTCGTGGAAGATCGGCGTCAGTTTAATCAAATCGGACATATTCATACCCCATTGTGTTGCGCGGGCGCTGCACAAAACAGCTCAAAGCGAGCGCCCGCATGACTACAAAAACCTATGCCAACGTTACGTTGTGCAGCTCAAAGCGGTCGCCAACGTTGCGCGAGATCGAATACTCAAAGGCGGCGCCGCTGTCCAAAAAGCCAATCTGGGTGAGCTCGAGCAGGGGAGAGCCAGGCTTGGTGTCCAGACGCTCGGCTTCTTCCTCGGTTGCTGCCACGGCGCGAATGGTACGGTGGAAGCTCGAAATTTTCAGCCCGCATTGCTCGCGGATGAAATGGTAGAGCGATCCGTACAGGTCCTTCTTTTTAAGGCCCGGAATCAGCTCGAGCGGCATGTAGGTGTACTCGATAACGATGGGCTTCTCGTCGGCCTGACGCACGCGCACGACGTGATAGGCAAAGTCATCCTCGGCAATTCCCAGCTGGGCTGCGATGTCCGCTGGTGGATTAACGATCGAGAAATCGTAGACCACCGAGGTCACCTTCTCCCCGCGGTGCTCATACGAAAAGCCCTGGGCACGGTCGTTTTTGCCCTGGAAAAACGCCTGGCCGGGAAGTCCCGCCGTGTCCTTAACGTAGGTACCCGATCCGCGTCGGCTGGTAATAAGACCTTCCTCGGTGATTTGTTCAATAGCTCGTTTGACGGTGATTTTGGAAACGCTATAGAGCTCGCAGAACTCAACGACGGTGGGAAGCTTGTCGCCCGGTTTAAGAGCACCATCCTCAATACTCCGACGAATATCTGCAGCTATCGCCTCGTATTTGGGAATCATAGAACCTCCTTTCCAACTTGATTGAGAATAAAAAAAGTATAGTCAACGCCTAAGTATCTCTATTTTGAGTTATTGAAAAGTTCGAGAAAGATAAAATCAAAAGTCGCCCCGCTTGTAAAATCAGAGCGTTTTAAATGATAAACATCTGAGTAGTGTCGTGTTGAGGAATGATCGGTCCGAGGGCGGGACCGAACCGATATAGCGGCCAGCGAACCGAATCTCGTACTCTGCGTTTCCCCAGATAAAACCTGCCAAAACAAACCTGTCTCTTTTTGGTAGGTTTTTGCCTTGGGAGCGGTACCATACAGGCAATGTTTAAACGAGAAAGGTGGGCTCCCATGGAACCTAAACAGTACTACATCGGCATCGACGTCGGCGGCACTTCGGTTAAGGAGGGCCTGTTCGACGAGGACGGAAACCTGCTTGCCAAGGCCAGCGTGCCCACGCCTCCCATCGTTGACGCAGCGGGCTTTGCCGCGGTGACCGAGGCTATCGACCAGGTGGTCGCCAAGGCACAGATTCCGCGTGCCTTTGTGGCGGGCATTGGCCTGGCCGTTCCGTGTCCCATCCCGGCGTCGGGCGATGCCAAGGTCAAGGCCAACATTGCCATTAACCTGCCCGAGCTGAGGGTCGCCATTCAGAAGCACTGCCCCGATGCGGTCGTTAAGTACGAGAACGATGCCAATGCCGCTGCCATGGGCGAGGCCTGGCTCGGCTCCGCCAAGGGCGTACAGAACGTGGTGATGGTCACCATCGGTACCGGCGTGGGCGGCGGCGTTATCGTTAACGGCGACGTGGTATCGGGCGTTGTGGGTGCCGGCGGCGAGATTGGCCACATGTGCCTGAACCCGGCTGAGGAGCGCACCTGCGGCTGCGGCGGCCATGGCCACCTGGAGCAGTATTCCAGCGCCACCGGCGTGGTGAGCAACTACCTTGCCGAGTGCAAGAAG
>CABQNF010000222.1 GCA_902465465.1 uncultured Collinsella sp.
GCTTGGTGAGCGTGGTCACCAGCACGCGCTCCTTGCGGGCCACGCGCTCGCGAATCTCGTCCTCAAGATCGTCAATCTGGCCTCGGACAGGACGAACGTCGATCTTGGGATCAAGCAGGCCGGTCGGACGAATGATCTGCTCAACGTCGTTTTGACTCACGCGCAACTCATAGTCGCCCGGCGTAGCCGAGACGTAGATGAACTGGGGAATCCTCGCCTCAAACTCATCGAAACGAAGCGGGCGGTTATCGAGCGCCGAGGGCAGGCGAAAACCGTGTTCCACCAGCGTCACCTTACGCGAGCGGTCACCTTCGTGCATGCCGCGAATCTGCGGCACCGTCACATGGCTCTCATCGATGATGCAGAGCATATCCTTGGGAAAGTAATCGATTAGGGTAAACGGCGGCTCGCCCGGTTTGCGACCGTCCAGATGACGCGAGTAGTTCTCGATGCCGTTGCAAAAGCCCATCGTCTCGAGCATCTCAAGATCATAATCGGTGCGCTGCTGCAGACGCTGCGCCTCGAGCAACTTGTCGGTCGCCTTGAGCTCTGCGACGCGCTTCTCGCACTCTTCGCTGATCGATTTCAGAGCCGCCTTGACCTTCGGCTTCTCGGTCACGTAGTGCGATGCCGGCCATACGGGGATGGCCTCGTACTCACGAAGCATCTCACCGGTGACCTCATCGATCTCGGCAATCAACTCGACCTCGTCGCCAAAAAACTCAAACCGCAATGGATGCTCGGCATAAGGCGGATACACGTCGACAACATCGCCGCGCACGCGGAACGTGCCGCGTGCCAGGTCATAGTCATTACGATCATATTGAATGTCGATAAGTGCATGGATAAAGTCATCGCGCTCGAGCGGCACCTTCTTGTCGACGTTTGGAGCTAGGCCCGCATAGTCCTCTGGAGAGCCAATGCCATAGATACACGAGACCGATGCAACGACGATCACATCGCGTCGAGAGAGCAGTGACGCGGTCGCCTGATGGCGCAGCATCTCGACCTCTTCGTTAATCGAGGAGTCTTTCTCGATATATGTATCGCTTTGTGGCACATACGCCTCGGGCTGATAGTAGTCGTAGTACGAGACGAAGTAGACCACAGCGTTATTGGGAAAGAACTCTTTGAGCTCGCTCGCAAGCTGAGCGGCGAGCGTTTTATTCGGAGCCATGACAAGGGTCGGCTTACCCAAGGCCTCAATGGTTTTGGCCATCGTAAAAGTCTTACCCGAACCAGTCACACCCAGCAAAACCTGATAGCGGTCTCCGTCCCTCACGCCCCGTACAAGCGACTCAATGGCCTTAGGCTGGGAACCAGCGGGCTCGTATGGAGACACGACCTTAAACGGCACATCAGCGCCCTCAACGCCAAAGCGCTTAAGTTCACCACCAACGCGTTCTACTTCAAATTCCGCCATGGATACTCCTAACTCATACATCTGCAGTATACGCAGGCGGTGGGCTTAGTCCTATACGAACCGATCGGGATAGAGAGTCTTATATCGAACCCAGGCATTATTGACGCGGATCAGATAAGCCTGCGTCTCGGGAAAGGTGATTGCATTATGAAGCGACGTACTCTGCTGCGCCCATCCGTCGACATTGCCCATGCCGGCGTTATAGGCGGCAATGGCACTGTCAGTCGACCCGTTAAAATACGCTAGAAGATACGAGAGATACGCACAGCCAAACTCGATATTCGTAGCCGGATCGTTAAGGTTGTCGGCCGAATACTCGCCACCGTCGACAAGGCCTTTGGCGATCATATCCTGGGCAGTCTCGGGCATCAGCTGCATCAATCCCTGAGCACCCTGATTCGACTCGGCCTCGGAATCCCAATTCGATTCAGACTTAATGACAGCGCACACCAGATACGGATCCAGATTATGCAAAATACTGGATTGCTTTACATACGCCTCGTAGTCAATCGGATACAGCGGCTTAAAGAAAGCGGCAGGAGCATACGAGTAAACGAATGAGATAAGGCCGAAGGCAAAAACGGTAGCCAGCGGTATAAGGCGATACCACGTAAGGAAACGTGTCTTAGGCATCGGCCTCCTCCTTATCCACTACATCCCCGAACCCATGGCACGAAAGCCATGCGTCCAGTTGTTCAAAGAGCGAGTTATCGTCTGCCGCATTGTCAATCACAGTTGTAGCGAGATTGCACAGCGCAGACTCTTCGGGCTGGCAAGCAGAACGGGCATCGAAATCAGATGGCTCCATGCCACGTTGAATAGCGCGCTCGCGACGAACTGACAAAGGGGCGCTGATGACCAAAATTTCATCAGCCAAGCCAAATGCATCCTCAAAACCAGTCGGAGCAGAAACCTCGACCACCGCAAAGGGATAACGGGGAGACGAAACCGTACAACAAACCGGATCGAGAATCCTAAGCGAAAGCTGTTCAATGAGAACGGGATGCACAATGCCATTGAGCCGTGCGACCGAATCAGGAGAAGCAAAAGCTCGAGAAGCGAGGATGTTGCGGCGAATGCCGCCATCCTCATCCAAAATGTCCCAACCGAATTCATCCGCGAGAGCATTGACGATATCAGAGCCCGGCACATACAGCGATTTTGCAAGCTCATC
This sequence comes from uncultured Collinsella sp., assembly GCA_902465465.1. Lineage (GTDB taxonomy): Bacteria > Actinomycetota > Coriobacteriia > Coriobacteriales > Coriobacteriaceae > Collinsella. The sequence goes on from CABQNF010000222.1 coordinate 2,598, forward strand.
CAGATCGATTAGCATAGTGCCACGAGATTCGAAATAGCGGCAGGCAGTCGACTTACCCGAAGCAATATTGCCCAAGACAAATACGGTAAACATCAAGCCCTCCCTAACGCCAATGCGAGTAATTATCGCTCAAATACACTAGAAGGACTCAAAATACAGCCAAACAGTAAGAGCGCATACGGGGGAACTAGGTCCCAAAGTACAACGTGTATATAACGCAAAAAAGGGGAGGCCGC
>CABQNF010000223.1 GCA_902465465.1 uncultured Collinsella sp.
CCCCCCACGTTACGAAAATGAACCCACCTAAAACAGGTGGGTGCCCTCATCGACTGTTCCAGCGTCCTTAACAACGAAGGATACCTGTACTAGGTACGACTGTGTGGGCTCCCTAAATAAACGCGACGGTTCACCCAGTTGCTCCGCGGGGGGCGGAATACCTACATCATAAAGCGGCACTTTATCGATTCCAGTCTTGACATTACAAAAATCGTGTCGGACGATTACGGCGCCTTGGGCTCGAGCCGTCTGTGGGGTTGATTCCTTAACGTTTGAGCTGCTGAATCGTTGTTTTGGAGCATGGTTTTATGCCGACGTCGTTGACCGAACTTTTTTCGCCCGCCTGCCATTTGTGTCCGCGCCGTTGCGGTGCGGCGCGCGATGAGGGCGCGCACGGCGTCTGCGGTGCTAACGACACGCTCAGGGTGGCCCGCGCCGCGCTTCATATGTGGGAGGAGCCGCCTATCTCGGGCGAGGCTGGTTCGGGCACGATCTTCTTTAGCGGCTGCTCGCTCAAATGTATCTACTGCCAGAACCACGAGATCTCGACCGGCAATTTTGGCCTTGAGATTTCGCCTGAGCGCCTGGTCGAGATTATGCTGGAACTGCAGGACCAGGGTGCCAACAACATTAACTTGGTGACGGCGACGCACTATGCGCACCTGTTGCCCGCCGCGATTGCCGCGGCACGGATGCGCGGGCTGGTTATCCCGATCGTCTACAACACGAGTGGTTACGAGCGTGCGAGTGCCGTGGCGGCGCTGGGCGACCTGGTCGATGTGTGGCTTACCGACTTTAAATATGCCGATGCCGGGCTTGCGCAATCGCTTTCTCATATTAAGGATTACCCGCGCGTGGCCGTGTCGGGTCTGGCCCAGATGGCGCGCGAGATCGATCGCCGCGGGGGAGAGTTGGTGGACGAGGACGGGCTCATGAAGCGCGGTATCATCGTGCGTCACCTGGTGCTTCCGGGGCATGCGGACGATTCGTGCCGCGTGCTAGACCTAGTGTGGCAGACGGTGGGCGACGTGCCGATCTCGGTCATGAACCAGTACACGCCCAATGCGCTCATGCGCGAGCAGGGCGGCGACCTGGCACGCGCCGTGACGCGTGAGGAGTACGAGCAGGTGCTCGACCATGCCGACGACCTGGGTTTTACGACGATGTTCTGGCAAGAGGGCGGCGCGGTAGACGAGAGCTTCACCCCGGCCTTCGACACCACCGGTGTTCTTACCAGCGCAAAGTAGTGCGTTCGTCGATGATTTTTCTGGGACGGGACGGGGATAAAAAATCATCGAGAGGATCGCCTGTTCGAAAAGTTGCCAAAATAGCCGCGCCCCAAAAAAGACTGGTTATTGGGCGTTGACAGTTGGCGAGCCGTAGGTAAAATATCGACTTGTCCTGGGGACGTAGCTCAGTTGGGAGAGCGCTGCCGTCGCATGGCAGAGGCCGAGGGTTCGACTCCCTTCGTCTCCACCCTTGGATTTGATAAGCCGCTGACATTGTGTCGGCGGCTTTTTTTAAAAGAAAGGGCTGCACCATGGCCGAGCTTGAGTCCCAACCATTGTCCGACGAGGAGCGCGCTGAGTTGGAAGAGCTCCGCGCTGAGAAGGCCCGCCGCGAGGCTCGGGAAGAGGCCCGTCGCGAGCGTGAGGAGCTGGCTGCCCTGCGTGCCGAGCGTACGAAGGCCGAGGAGGCCGCCGCGAACGCCGCATCCGCATCGGCGCCCGCGCCCGCACACAAGCCCGCTGTAGCGAAGCCTTCACCTGCCGCGCCCAAACCTCAGCCTAAAAAGGCCGCTCGTCCCAAGTCCGTCGAGCCCAAGCCGAGCCGTGACGAGATGACCTTTGCCCAGCGCATGGTTACCTCCAAGGAACCTACGGGCGAGAACGAGATTCCTGGCATGGCGCCGGCTCAAAAAATCATCATTGTCCTTGCCCTCATCGCGTTTGTCATCTTTATGGGCTACACGATCCTGACCAGCATGGGCCTGCTCTAACCGATTTGCATCGGGCGTCATGTCCGCATGCTCTGCTCTCCTCCAACCCTCAAATTCTGCACCACACATCCGAAAGGTCGCCCCATGGCTTTGACCGATATCTCTCATCCCACCGACATTGCAATGCTCACCGATCTGTACGAGCTCACTATGGCCCAGGGCCTGTGGGAGAGCGGCAAGGCCAATGAGCTGGGTTGTTTTACCGCGTTTTACCGCGACCATCCCTTTGGCAGCGCCTATGCCGTCATGTGCGGCACCGCCGAGCTGCCCGAGCTGGTCGAGAACTTGCGCTTTACGCCCGAGGACATTGACTACCTCGGCTCGCTCCAAGCCCCGGCCGGCGGCGCGATGTTCAAGCCTGGATTCCTTGACTACCTGCGCGATTTTCGTGCGCATGTAAACATCGACGCCGTCCCCGAGGGCGAGCTCGTCTTTCCGCGCGAGCCCATGGTGCGCGTCACCGGCCCCGCGCTGGAGTGCCAGCTGCTCGAGACGGCTCTGCTCAACATCGTCGGGTTCCAGACGCTTGTCGCCACCAAGACGGCGCGCGTGGTGCTCGCCGCCGACGGTCGCCCCGTGGCGGAGTTTGGCCTGCGCCGCGCCCAGGGTCCCGATGGCGGCCTGGCCGTTGCGCGCGCTAGCTACGTTGCCGGCTGCTCCTCTACGTCCAATGTGCTCGCCGGCCGCCGCTATGGTATTCCCGTCTTTGGCACGCATGCGCACAGCTGGGTGATGAGCTTCGATTCCGAGCTCGAGGCCTTCCGCGCCTTTGCCAAGTCGAGCCCCAAGAACTGCACGCTGCTCATCGACACCTACGATG
>CABQNF010000224.1 GCA_902465465.1 uncultured Collinsella sp.
AGGCGCGGGCCGTCTCGCCCAGGTCGTGCGGGTCGACCGGCACCTCGCGCCAAAAGAGCAGCGGCACGCCGGCCTCGGCGCAACCCTCCTCAAACACGCGGCGGGCATCCTCTACGCCCTTGTTGTCCTGCGGGAAGAACAGCATGGCCACGCCATAGTCGCCCTCTGCCGGCAGAATCTGGCCGCACTTTTGAGCCTCTTTACGGAAAAAGTGATGCGGAACCTGGAACAGGATGCCGGCGCCGTCGCCGGTGTTCTTCTCGAGTCCCGTACCGCCGCGGTGCTCCAAGTTGACCAGAATGGACAGCGCGTCGTCCAGAATCTGGTGATGGCGCTCGCCGTTGATATCGGCAAGCGCGCCGATGCCACATGCATCGTGGTCGAATTCGGGGCGATAAAGGCCCTGCTGCTGAGCGGAATCTGCCTGCATCGCGATCCTCCCCTAGATATTAGACAGTCAGTTGAATAGGCATACTAGGAGCATCGCCGGCCCGTTGTGTTTCCCGCCCGTTTCGAAACAATTGCGTAACGCGCGCCCTACGAGTGGACACCGCCGAGCTCAAGGGCGACAGTAAGGACCCCAAGTTCGGCCTGTTAGCTCACCGCTTCAAACATCTCAATCTGTAACAGGAAGACCCAATTTTGGCGCCTAGATGTTACAGATCAAGACATTTCGGTAACCCCCCTTTCACCATCCTATTCAAATACAACAATTTTGTTAGCTTTGATTAACTTTTTAGCCTAAAACGGGTATCCTTTGCGGCGTCAAACAAACGGCACGCAGGAGCTCACCATGCTCAACCATCTCAAACATCATTTTGGCTCCCGACGCACCGGTGGTCACGGAGGCCTAGACATTGCACGGCATATCGGCCCCGGGCTGCTCGTGACCGTCGGCTTTATCGATCCGGGGAACTGGGCCTCCAACATGGCCGCCGGCTCGCAGTTTGGCTACGCGCTGTTGTGGATCGTCACGCTGTCCACGATCATGCTCATCGTGCTGCAGCACAACGCGGCGCACTTGGGCATCGCCACGGGCGTCTGCCTTGCCGAGGCCACGACCCGCTTTCTCCCCCGCTTCGTTGGGCGCACGGTGCTCGCCAGTGCCTACCTCGCGACCATCGCCACCGCCATGGCCGAGATCCTGGGCGGCGCGATTGCGCTCCAGATGCTCTTTGGACTGCCCGTGCGCGCCGGCTGCGTCATCGTGGCGGCAGTATCGATGGCGATGCTCATGACGAACTCCTACAAGCGTGCCGAACGCTGGATCATCGCCTTCGTAGGCGTGGTAGGACTCTCGTTTTTGGCTGAGCTTACGCTGGTCAAGGTCGACTGGCCGCAGGCCGCCGCAAGCTGGATCACACCCAGTATGCCCACCGGCTCGGCCGCGATTATCGTAAGTGTCCTAGGCGCGGTCGTTATGCCTCACAACCTCTTCCTGCACTCCGAGGTCATCCAATCCATGCACTTCGAAGGCCAAGGCGAGCAGATTATCGAGGAACGTCTGCGCTACGAGCTCTTCGACACGCTCTTTTCGATGGGCGTGGGCTGGGCGATCAACTCGGCCATGGTCATCCTGGCCGCAACGACCTTCTTTGCGCACGGCATTGTCGTAGACGACCTCGCCGTCGCAGCGGACACGCTCTCCCCCATCTTGGGCCCGGCGAGCTCGACTATCTTTGCGGTGGCACTGCTGTTTGCGGGCATATCGAGTAGTGTGACGGCGGGCATGGCGGCGGGCACCATTTCGGCGGGCATGTTCGACGAGGAATACGACATCCACGACCGACATTCCTCGATCGGGGTGGCGGCCTGTTTCGTCGGCGCAGTGGCGGCGTGCCTGGTCGTCCCGAATCCTTTTGAGGGTCTCATTTGGAGTCAGGCGCTGCTGTCGCTTCAGCTGCCGATTACGGTCTTTGTGCTCATACGACTCACCAGTTCGCCCCGCGTCATGGGCAAATACGCCAACTCGCGCCCGCTCAACGCGCTGCTCGTAGGGATCGGCGTCATCGTGACGATTCTCGACATCGTGCTGCTAACGGGGATGTAATTGGGATGGCGTGACTGTCCAGATATAACGTCTTAATCTGTAACACGTGAGACCGTTTTAAACCGTCAGATAAATCAAAAGGGTCCCGGCCGAGAATTCGACCGGGACCCTTGGACAGAGCTATGTTCGGTTTTCGCCGTGTGCCTGCGAGTTACTCCTCGACGAGCTCAAACTGATCGGGACCGACGCCGCACACCGGGCACACGTAGTCCTCGGGCAGCTCGGGCGTGTCGACCTCAACCTCGTAACCGCAAACGGTGCACACAAACTTATACGTCTTCTTCTCCTCAGCCATGATGTTCTCCTCTCGAACGTGACTGCTGGTGTACTTACTTATTAGTATATATTCTCAATAACATAATGCAAGTATTTTTAGAACATTTCTAGCCTTGATACGACGAGGCTTTGGGCGGCGTCTTGCCCTTTAGCACCTTGTGATAGTAGTCGTACGTCAGCGGCGTCTCGTCGCTCAGGCGCTCGGCATCCTCGACCTCGCCAATAAACAGCAGATGCGTGCCCACATCCACAGTGTCGATCAAACGGCAGCTAAACAGGGCCGCCGCGTGCTCGGGCACATAGGGCATGCCCAGAGCCGTCTCGCGGGTCTCGTATTTGGCAAACTTGTCATAATCGCTGCTGGTGCGGAACCCAAAGTTACCGATGTAGAGCATGTCGGCGGTCTGGTCAATCACGGTCAGCGCAAAAGCCTTAGCCGATGCGATTACGCCGGACGTGACATTTTCCTTGTTCACGGCAATCGA
>CABQNF010000225.1 GCA_902465465.1 uncultured Collinsella sp.
TTATGGCATCGAGCTTTCGAGGAAGGTCACTTTTCTACTGGCCCAGGAGATTTGCCTGCAGTTGTGGCCGGGCATCGGCCTGGCTAAGCGAAAGTCTGCCTGTGCGGAGCAAATTTCCCATCTCCTCGGTGCCGTGACCTCCGAATTGCCGTTTGCCTCGAGCGTCTCCGATCAGGTCGCCGCAGACATGGAAGGGGCGCTCGGAATCTCGCTCGATCACTTCACGAAGACGCTTCTGACGTTGTGCGTCGCATCGGAGTCTCGCGACGCGAAGGCCCTTCGGACGCTCTGCGTCATCTTGTCACACGGCTACTCGACGGCGACGAGCATCGCCGACGCGGCGAACCGTATGCTCGGCGTGCATGTGTACGAGGCGGTCGACATGCCCTACGACCAGCAGCTGAAGGACATCGTCGGTCCGCTCCAGCGCCTCGTCGACCGCCATTCCTACTGCACCGGGGTCGTGTTTCTTGTTGACATGGGCTCTTTGGAGGAGGCCTATAAGGCCCTCGAGAACGTTACCGACTCCACCATCGGGGTGGTGAACAACGTCTCCACCGGGCTCGCGCTCGAGATCGGGTCCGGGCTGCTCGGCGGCAAGTCCATCGCCGAGGTTCTTGGCGATGCGACCGCCGTGTGCGTGACGCACTGCAAGGTAATCGAGCGCGTCAACCGTGAGGACGCCATCGTCTTCTGCTCCGAGTCCGGGGTCGACGCGGCCGAGAGGATACGTCAGCTCGTCTCGCAGAGCCTCCCGCGCACCATAGGCGCGCGCCTGCTCACGAGGCCCTTCAAGCAGCTTGCCGCGAACGGGTCGAACGACGCCGTTTTCTCCGAGCACCGCGTCTGCGCCGTCATCGGCACGGGAGACCCCAGGATTGCCTCCGTTCCCTTCGTCGCCCTCGAAGACATTATGTCGACGGCGTCCGCCTCGAAGGTCGATGCCGTGTTCGGCAGGTGGCTCGACGTCTCCGAGCTCGCTTCTTTCCACGAGAAGCTGCTTTCGAATATGACGCTGCAGAACGTTATCCGCTCCATCACCATCCTCGACCCGGAGCGGCTGTTCCACGAGATCGAGAGCGCCGTGCACGAGCTTCAGCGCAGAACGGGCGAGAAGATCAGCAGCAACGCCATCATCGGGCTGTACGTTCACCTCTGTTGCCTCGTCGAGCGCCTCGTCACCCGCAACCCCATCGAGACCTACGTCGGCCAGGATCGCTTCGAGGAAGAGCACATCGACTTCATCGAGTCCTTCAGGCAGAGTTTCTCGAGCATCTCGACGCGCTATCGCGTGGAGGTTCCTGTAAGCGAGATCGCCTACGTCTTCGACTACATCAGCGTGAGCGCCGCCCCGGCGCGAGAGGAGCGTCTCGGCTCCTCGAGCCTCCTGTTCGACGAGTGACCCCCCGCGCCGTCACGATCTGACCGCGCGTCTTCAATAATCCGATAATCCCTCGCCCGGCGCGAATCCGGATAGCGCCAAGGCAGTGCTGAATGAAAAACTTGATTTGATAGGAGCAAACATGAGTGTTGTTATGGCACGAATCGACAATCGCCTGCTTCACGGCATCATCGTGACGCAGTGGGCCCCGGTGTCGGGCGCAACCCGAGTCATGGTCATCGACGACAAGGTCGCCGGCGACGAGGTCCTGAAGTCCACCATGAGGATGGCGCGCCCCGCGGGCATGGCCGTCTCGATCATCTCCGAGGAGACCGCGCTCAAGAACTTCGCGGCGGGCAAGTACGACCGCGAGAAGGTCTTTGTCATCGCCAAGGAACCCGAGACGATGCTTCACCTGGTCGAGTCGGGCATCGAGCTCCCGTCGCTGATCGTCGGCGGCTCACTTGTCAAGGAGGGCGGCGTCCAGCTCACCCAGCGCGCCTATGCCTCCGCCGAGAACGTCCAAAGCTACAAGGCGCTCATCGCCCACGGCGTCAAGGTGACGGCACAGTTCGTGCCCGCCGACAAGCCCGTCTCCGTCGCCGACCTCATCTAAGGAGGGATCATGGTCAACTTCACTATCCTGCAGGTCGTCCTTTTGACCCTGCTTGCCTTCATCAAGCACGTGGACTACTACGGCATCCCGATGATCTTCGTCAACTATGCCGTCTTCTGGGGCCTTATCACCGGCGTGGTCATGGGCGACTGGCAGACCGGCCTCGTCATCGGCGGCACCATCCAGCTCATGCAGCTCGGCGTCGCGGGCTTCGGCGGCTCGTCGATTCCCGATTACGGCACGATGGCCATCATCGCCACCGCCTACGGCGTGACCCTGGGCTCCGACACGGGCCTCGCCATCGGCCTGCCGGTCGGCATGCTCGGCATCCAGCTCGACGTCGTCGTCAAGATCCTCAACGGCTTTGTCGTCGAGAAGTCCCAGAAGTTCTGCAACGAGGGTAAGTTCAATCAGATGAACGCCATCCTGTGGGTCTGCCCCGCGCTCTTCGGCCTGTGCGCCGCCCTGCCCGTCTTTGTCTCCGTGACGCTCGGCCAGCCCGCCGTCAACTGGCTCCTCGAGGTCATGCCCCAGTGGTTCCTCTCCGGCCTCACCCTCGCCGGCAAGATGCTCCCGGCCATCGGTATCGCCATGCTGCTCCGCTACATGCCAACCGCCAAGTACTTCCAGTACCTGCTCGCCGGTTTCTTCCTCTCGGCCTTCCTGAACGTGCCCATCATCGGTGCCGCCATCGTCGGCGTTGCCCTCGCGATCGCGTTCTATCAGCGTGCCGAGAAGGACGCCGAGCTCACCGCCCACGCTTCCGCAGACGCCTTCATCGGAGAGGATGAGTAACCATGGAAAACGA
>CABQNF010000226.1 GCA_902465465.1 uncultured Collinsella sp.
CACATCACCAACATCGCCGACATCCCCGTCATCGCCACGGTCGTTCGCTGCGACGACGATGCCCACGCCAAGGTGCGCGCTGGAGCCAAGATTCTCAACATCGCCGCCGGCAAGAACACGCCCCAGGTCCTACGCGAGCTGCGCGAGCACTATCCCAACCTGCCGCTCATCGCGCCGGGCGGCAAGACGCCCGAGAGCATCCGTGAAACCATCGCCGCCGGCGCCAACGCCATCATCTGGACGCCGCCTTCGGCCCAGCAGCTACAGACCGACATGATGCAGCGTTATCGCAAGATGAAGGAAGACGCCACACCTGTCATCTCGCGCGACGATGTGCCCATTATCGACCAGGTCGCCGCCGCCGAAGTCAGCCAGGTCGAGAACATGAATCCCGACGTGCCGATTCCCGACGAAGTCATCGAGCGCGTCGCTTCGATCCACGAGCGCGTCGAGGAGCATCGCGCCAATCGCGGCCTCAAGCCGTCACTGCACGGCTTTTTCTCCCGCGGAAAGAAACGCTAGCAAAACATCTTGGCCCGCCCCACAAACGTGAGACGGGCCGTTTTCGTTTGAGCAATCATGCAGCAACGTGATGGGGCAAATTAATCCACACGCTTGTCGCCCATAAAGAAGAGCGCCACCGTACCAGGTCCGGTGTGCGAACCAATCAGAGTACCGATGTCATTGATCTCAATCTTACCTTTAAGCTGCGGAACCTGTTCCTCAATCAGCGCCGCAACTGCCTCGGCATCCTCGCGGCACGCCGACTGCGACATGATGCACTTACCCGAATAATCCGGACCGTCCTGCACGTGTGCCACCATGGTCTTAGCCATCTCGGAAATCGCTCGCTTCTTGGTGCGAATCTTCTCACGCGGCGACAGCTTGCCTTCGCAATCGACCGTCATAAGCGGGCAAATCTTGAGCGCCGTGCCGATGATCGCGCTCGCGGCCGAAATGCGACCGCCGCGCAGGTAGCTCGACAGATCGGTCGAGAAGAACCAGTGGTGCAGGTTGAGTTTATGCTCCTCAATCCAAGCGGCCGTCTCGTCGAGCGAAGCGCCGCTATCGCGCATGTCGGCGGCATATTCCAGCAATAGGCCAAAGCCCGAAGACGCCGCCAGCGAATCGATGACGCGCACCTTGCCGCCCTGAGGATAGCGATCCGCGAGCATCTGCGCCGCAACGCAGGCCGATCCATACGTGCCCGAAATACCCGACGACAACGTCAGGTGCAGCACGTCTTTACCCTCGGCAACAAACGGCTCCCAAAACTCCTCGTACTCACCCACGCTCACCTGAGACGTCTTGGGCATGGCGCCCGCGGCAATCTGGGCAAAAAACTCGTCCGGCGTAATCGACTGATACAGGTCGTCCGTATAGACAACATCGTCGATCTCGTAATGAAAACACACGACAGGGATATTGCGCGACGCGAAGAACTCACGGGTTCGGTCGGCGGCGGATTCACAGGTCAGGACAAAATCACTCATATGAGGCTCCTTAAGTATTGCTGCGCAAATTATTGCACAGCAAGCCTAAATACGATACAAACGTCCACTATTTACCAATTCGAACCAAAAATAGCGAACATCTTTACCACCATCGTCTCCACCGACCCCACGCATAAATATCTGAGAAAACACCCTCTGTCGTCTCCACCCAACCGACACATCAACCTCAACTAAATCGATTTACCAAACCGTTCAGCCGACAATTCAGCCGCCGGCGCAAAATCGAAACAAAGCCGGCGCATACTGATAAACGTTTGACGCTGTTTATCAGTTTTACCAACCATATCGGAAGGTGTTTCATGGTCGCATTCGATCGCAACCCGCAAGACTTTAAGTATCTGCGTCTGCTGTCGAGACAATTTCCCACCGAGCAATCCGCGTTTACCGAGATTATCAATCTCTCGGCCATTCTCAACCTGCCCAAAGGCACCGAGCATTTTATGAGCGACGTGCACGGCGAGTACGAAGCCTTTATGCACATCCTCAACAACTGCTCGGGCGTCGTGCGCGAACATGTCGACGAGATCTTTGGCGACACGCTCTCCTTTGACGAAAAGGGCGAGCTGTGCACGCTCATCTACTACCCGCGCGAGAAGATCGAGCTGGTCCGCAGCCGGCGCGAGGACTCCCCCACCTGGTACAAGACAATGCTCGACCAGCTCATCATGGTTGCCCGCTCGCTTTCGAGCCGCTATACGCGCTCCAAGGTGCGTAAGGCCATCCCGCGCGATTACGCCTACATCATCGACGAGTTGCTGCACACGCATCCGGACGAGCACAACTATCGTGTGCGTTATCACGAGCGCATCGTGGAGTCCATCCTAGAGACCGCCAGCGCCGACGACTTTATCGAGTCGCTCGCCTCGCTCATCAAGCGCCTGGCCGTCGACCACCTGCACCTGGTGGGTGATATCTTCGACCGTGGCGGCGGCGCTGCCAAGATTATGGACCGTCTGCTCACCTACCATTCGCTCGACATTCAGTGGGGCAACCACGACCTGCTGTGGATGGGCGCTGCGGCCGGTGAGCCCGCCTGCATCGCCACCGTGCTGCGCAACAACCTACGCTACGACAATTACGAGATCCTCGAGAACGACTACGGCATCTCGCTGCGCGAGCTCGTCGCCTTTGCCGATGCCACCTACACCGCCGGTGAGTCCATCACCCCGCTGATCAAGGCCATCAACGTGCTGCTCTTTAAACTCGAGGGCCAGATCATCCAGCGCCACCCCGAGTTCGACATGACCGACCGTCTGCTGCTCGACAAAATCGGCCACGACACCGGCACG
>CABQNF010000227.1 GCA_902465465.1 uncultured Collinsella sp.
GGGCGGCGTGTACAAGCTTTCCGCCCGCCGTGCGAGCGAGGCCGACCCGTGGACGCCGGTGGTCAAGCTCTCCGAGCAGCCCTACAAGCGCACGATCCCGGGTGTGCAACGCGTGCGCCGTTATTACGACGGCTTTGGCGGCCCGGTCTGCGACATGATCTACGACGAGGACCATCTGGCGGGGGAGGGCGCCGCGCGCGGCAATACCCTCGTGGCCGTGAATGATGCCGCCCTGGTGACCGACGTGTCCGAACTTGAGTATCGCGAGCTGCTGGTGCCGATCGTGCGCGACGGCAGCGCGGTGGCTCCGCGTGAGAGCATCCAGGACGCGCGCGAGCGCTGTGTTTGGGCGCTCGATCATCTGGACGCAGCTTTCAAGCGCTTCCTGTACCCGCAGACCTATGTGGTGGGCATGGAGCAGGGCCTGGCTCAGGTGCGCGACGAGCTTGTGCGCAAGAACATGGCCGCGGCTTCTGCCTTCCCTTGGGCAAAATGATCCCTTGGGGACGATCCCTTGGGGACGGAGGAAAACGGATCATTTTCTCGCCCGCCTGCTCAACATTCGATTGGTTTGACGTATGACGACTTCTTATAAAACGATGGTGGTAAAGATCGGTTCGTCCACGGTGGTGGGCGCCGACGGCAAGGTCAACCGCGCCTTTATCGGCGGGCTTGCCGATCAGGCCGCAGCCCTGCGCAAGCTCGGCTGGCGCCTGGTCGTGGTGAGCTCGGGCGCTATCGCTTGTGGCTATCCTGTGCTGGGCTTCGACCGCAAGCCGGTCGGCGACCTGCCGAGCCTGCAGGCCTGCGCCTCGGCCGGTCAGTGCATCATCTCGTCGGCCTACGACGAGGAGTTTCATGCGCGCGACCTGCTCACCTCGCTCGTGCTGCTCACGCGCCACGACACGGCGCGCCGTACGTCCTACCTGCACGCGCGCGACGCCCTGCTGCGCCTGGTGGAGCTTGGCGTGGTGCCGGTCGTCAACGAGAACGATACCGTTACCGTCGATGAGATCAAGTTTGGCGACAACGACACGCTGGCGGCGCTTGTGAGCTGCCTGGTTTCTGCCGATCTGTGCGTGACGCTCTCGGACATCGATGGCCTCTATACCGCCAATCCGCACGAGGACCCCACGGCCGAGTTCGTCCCGGTCGTGCATAAGATCGATGCCAAGATTATCGCCTCGGCGGGCGATTCTTCCACATCGGTTGGCACGGGCGGCATGATCACCAAGATTCGCGCGAGCCGCATTCTCATGACGGCGGGCATTCAGAGCGTGATTTGCTCGGGCGAGGAGCCCGATGCGCTCGTGCGCCTCGCCCGCGGCGAGAGCGTGGGCACGCTGTTCGATCCGCCGGCGGAGCGTCTGGACATCGCACCCCGCAAGTTGTGGATCGCGTTGGGTGACAAGGCCCACGGTTCGGTAACGGTCGATGACGGCGCCGCGAAGGCGCTGGTCAGCCGTGGCTCTTCCTTGCTTGCGGTGGGTATTCGCGAGGTCGATGGCCAGTTTGCCGAGGGCGATGTGCTCGATGTGTGCGATCCGAGCGGTATGGTCGTCGCCCGCGGTATCGCCGAGGCCGATTCGGACGTGCTGGAACTTGCTGCCGGTCGCCGCCAAGACCAGATTGCCAGCAACCGCCTGCTGGCAGACCTGGCCGAGAAGCCGGCGATACACAGGGATAACTTGATCGTATTTGCATAAAGAAAGGCAGCGCTGCGGATCGTTTCCCGCAGCGCTGCCTTTTTCGTGCCGGCACTTGGGGACGTTCCTTTTGTGCCGGCACTTTGGGACGCTCCTTTGCTAGAAGATCTGGCGCAGGTCTCCGCGGTTGAGGGCTTCGTCGAAGAGGTGCTTGAACACCACGCTGCCGTGCAGGCCGTCGTGCTCGAACTCGTTGGTCACCCAGGCATGCGAGTTGCCCACGCGGCTGAGCGTATCGAGCTGCAGGCCCGAATCCACGTACATGTCGTCGAAATACACCGCGGCCTGGAGCGGCACCTCGTTGCAGGCCAGGCGCTGCGGGTCGTAGATCTTGTCCCAGCTGGTGTCTTCCATCAGCAGGTCCATGGCGGGCTTAAAGGGCATAAGCTCGGGCATCTGCTCAAACATCCACGGGAACATGGCCTCGCCGGTAAACATGAGCGGGCGCGCGAGTGTGTCGAACTCGGCACGATGGGCCTTCTCCTCTGCGGCCGCCCAGCCAATGGGCATGGTGTCGCCGTCGGCGTAGATAAACTCCTGCAGCGTCCAGTACAGCGGATTCGTGCGCGTGTTGGTGCGCTCGAAGGCGCGCATCAAAAAGCAGTCAGATACCGAGGCGCCGCAGGTCAGCGTGCCGTCGCCGTCAACAAAAGCGTGATCGATAATCCAATGCATACGCTCAAAGCTCGGCTTCATGCCAAAGTCGCTGCCCATGAGCTGTAGGCGCTCGACCGTCATCGGCGAGCCGTCGGGCAGCACGGGCTTCTGGGCCTCGAGCGCATCGGCCAGGGCTGCCACGCGCTCGACGTCAGCGGGGTAGCGGCCATAATACTGCTGCGTCTTGGCGGCCATGCGCGGGAAGGTGTGCGCGTAGACCTCGCTTGCGCTCGCCGGCACGTGGGGGATTCCGCCGCAGGTAAAGCTCGCCGCCACGCCCTCGGGGAAGAGCGACAGATAGCTCAGCGTCAAAAAACCGCCGTAGCTTTGGCCGAGCGTGACCCACGGCTTGCCGCCAAAGCCCACTAGGCGCAGGTACTCAAAATCGCGCACGATGGAGCTGGCGAGGTGGCGCTTGAGGAAGTCAGCCTGCGA
>CABQNF010000228.1 GCA_902465465.1 uncultured Collinsella sp.
GCCGTTTGTATTGCTCGACCCGGAAAAGACCCATTCGACCGATACGCAAAAGAAGAACGGCGACATCGTGTGCTCGGGCATCATCGAGAGCGCTCGTGCCGCACTGGAAGCCGGTATCAAGGTAGGCCTGGGCACGGACTCGAGCTGCCCGTTTGTGACGCAGTACGACATGTGGCGTGAGGTGGCCTATTTTGCCAAGTACGTGGGCGTGAGCAATGTGTTTGCGCTGCATACGGCCACGCAGGCCAATGCCGAGCTGCTGGGGCTGGGCGACGAGACCGGCACGATCGAGTGCGGTAAGGCCGCCGATATCCTGGTGACGCGCAAGAACCCGCTCGATGACCTGTGCGCCCTGCGTGAGCCGATGCACGTGATGTGTCGTGGCGATCTGGTGCGCAAGCTGAAGGTGAAGCGTATCCCCGAGGTTGATAACGAGCTCGACGCGATTATGGCCATGCCTGCCGAAGCGCTTGCCGAGGAGCTGGCCCGCGACGGCGTGGCGTAGACGTGCGATATGGCGATGCGACAAAGGGGCGATCCCTTTGTCATAATCAAAAAAGCCGAGGTCTCAGTGCGAGGCCTCGGCTTTTATTTTGTCCCATGGTATGGCGGCTATGAGCGCGTTTCCATCTTGGCGTGGCACTTGGGGCAGGTGACGCGGATCTTGCCTTTGCCCTTGGGGACGGAGAGCATCTGGCCACAGTTGGGGCACTTGAGGTATGCCGTGGTCTTGCGGCCCTTCCACATCTTCTTAGCCGTGCGTTTGGCACGCTCAAAGTCCTCCTTGCTGGTGCCGGCCGCGCGTGAGGTGCTGGCCGCTGCAGCGCCGCCGCCCAAACTGGCGACGAACTTGCCCAAGCCGGGGATATTGGCGGTCGCAGCGACAAAGGCCTCGTTCTCCTTGTGGCGTGCATCGGTATTTTTGGACAGGCCGCGCAGCACGCCAATCACGATGACGGCGATGGCAATCCAGCTGAGCCACTGGATGCGGGCCATCGATCCGATCATTGCGATGACGATGCCGACAAAACCCATCACGATGGTGAGCTCGTCGGCGCCATTGCGACCCTTCATAAAGTCATTCATGCAAATTGCCTTTCGTTCGATATACTGCACGCCTTTATACCCGATTTAGAGCAAGGGGGACAGGTTAATCTGCACCAATGTGGTGCAAACATACCTGTCCCCGGAACACCAAGACGGTGCAAAGAAGTCTGTCCCCAATGCCCCAATTATTTGGAGAGCTTGTCGACGACGCGCTCGATCTCGGCGAGCTTGGCGGTTTTGAGGTCTTCGTCGCCCGATTCGATTGCCGAAGTCACACAGCCCTCGATATGCGCCTTGAGCACGTCGGCGTTAATGCGCGCGAGGAGCGCCTGCGTGGCCATGAGCTGCGTGGAGATATCGACGCAATAACGGTCCTCATCGACCATCCGCAAGATGCCGTCGATCTGGCCGCGTGCCGTCTTGAGCATGCGGGTCACCGATTTGTGGTCTGCCATCATGGCGGGTCCTCGTTTCTGGTCAATCCTTCAAATACCTCGCCCTCAGTTGCGGTGAAATAGTTCCTGTTTTAGCGCTCCAAGCCTTCAATCAAGAACTATTTCACCGCAACTTCTGAAGGGCTGGTTGAGCGGTGGTTGCTGGGCGGCTATGTCGGCCGGCTATGTCGGCCGACAGCGGTGCCTGCTGGTGCGGTGGCAGCTAGGCTGCGGTCACCGAAAGGGCGTGGAACTTCTCGCCGGCGCCCTCGACGGCGGCAGCGAGCTGCTCGGCGGTTACGGTGCCGGCGCACTCCACCTGGACGGTCTGGGTCTCGTGATCGGCGTCGGCGTCGGTCACGCCGGCTATGTTGAGCAACGCCGTCTCGACGGTGGCGTCGCAGTGGCCGCACATAAGGCCGGAAGTCTTGATTGTGTATCGCATGGGTGTACTCCTTATCGATTGAGAATATCTGACAGTTTAGTCGTGAACAGCGTCATCTTAAAGGTGTGCTGAGGTGCCCGAGATTGCCCCGAAAGAGGAGCGAAGCGTACTTGGGTACGCGAGCGACGGTTTGAGGGGCAAGGTCGGGTGCTTCAGCGCGCCGTCTTGGGCTTAAAGGATTTCAGGCGCAGTGCATTGGACACGACACACACGCTCGACAGGCTCATCGCCGCGGCGCCAAACATCGGCGAGAGTTGCCATCCCGTGAGTGGGAAGAACACGCCCGCGGCGAGCGGAATGCCGATGCCGTTGTAGAACAGCGCCCAGAACAGGTCCTGCTTGATGTTGCGAATCGTGGCGCGCGAAAGCTCGATGGCGCGGGCGACATCCATGAGGTCGCTGCGCATGAGCACCACATCTGCTCCTTCCTTGGCGATGTCGGCACCGGTGCCGATCGCAAGACCCACGTCGGCGCGCGCCAGGGCGGGGGAGTCGTTGATGCCGTCGCCCACCATGGCGACCTTGCTGCCCGCATCCTGCAGTTCGCGGACGTGGCGCTCCTTGTCGGCGGGGAGGACGTCGGCGATGACCTGCTTGCTGTTCAGTCCCACGCGGCGGGCGATTGCTTCGGCCGTCACACGGTTGTCGCCGGTGAGCATGCGCACGTCGACGCCGAGCTTGCGGAGCGCGGCGATGGCCTCGGCGCTCGTCTCTTTGACCTCGTCAGCCACGGCGATGGTACCGACAAGCTCGCTGTTCTTGGCAAAGAACAGCGGCGTCTTGCCCTCGGCCGCGAACTGTTCGGCAAGGCCGGCGGGCACCTCTGCGCCCAGCTCGCTCATCAGACGAACGTTGCCGGCTGCGATGGC
>CABQNF010000229.1 GCA_902465465.1 uncultured Collinsella sp.
ATTTCTCAGCCCAGCTTTAGGCCTGGAACCAACGGGCGGTGTTGCGCTCGTCGAGGGCCTTGAGGGTAGCGGCGGGATCGGCAACCTTCTGCAGGAACATCATGGCTGCGATGGCGTACGGCTTGTAGCTGGCCTCCTTGTACATGCCCACGCGGTGCATGTCGAAGACGTCGGCGTTGACCTCGCCGTGCTCGCAGGAGACACCGGAGATGTCGGCGGGCAGCGGGTGCATAAAGATGGTGTCCTGGCCGTTGGCAGTCTTCTCCATGAGCTCAGTCGTGGAGCACCAGTCCTGATGGGTGGCGTTCTGGGCGAGCAGCTCCTTCTCGAGCGCAGCGATGCCGGCGTCGTCGCCCTCGGCGTACAGGTTGGTGCGCTTCTCCATGGCGGCAAACGGAGCCCAACTCTTGGGGATCACGATGTCGGCGCCCTCGAAGGCCTCGGCCATGGTGTTGACCTGCTTAAAGGTGGTGCCGGACTCGGCGGCATAGCCCTTGGCGCGCTCGACGACCTCGGGCATGAGGTCGTAGCCCTCGGGGTGAGCCAGGGTGACGTCCATGCCAAAGCGGGGCAGCAGGCTGATCAGCGACTGCGGGCAGGACAGCGGCTTGCCGTAAGAGGGCGAATAGGCCCAGGTGACGGCAACCTTCTTGCCCTTGAGGTTCTCGAGGCCGCCAAACTCGTTGATAAGGTAGAGCATGTCGGCAGAGGACTGCGTGGGATGATCGGAGTCGGACTGCAGGGAGATGAGCGTGGGACGGTGATCCAGAACGCCATCCTCGTAAGCCTGCTGGACAGACTCGGAGACCTCAGCCATGTAGGCGTCGCCCTTGCCGATGTACATGTCATCGCGGATGCCGATGACGTCGGCCATGAAGGAGATCATGGTAGCGGTCTCGCGGACGGTCTCGCCGTGAGCGATCTGGGACTTCTTCTCGTCCAGGTCCTGCAGCTCAAGGCCGAGCAGGTTGGCGGCCTTAGAGAAGGAGAAGCGCGTACGGGTGGAGTTGTCGCGGAACAGCGAGACGGCCAGGCCCGAATCGAAGATCTTGGACGAAACGTTGTTCTCGCGCAGCTCGCGCAGAGCGTCGGCGACGATGTAGAGCGCCTTGAGCTCATCGGTGGTCTTATCCCAGGTGTGCAGGAAGTCGCTGCCGTACATACCCTTAAAATCGAGGCCGTTCAGCTGCTCGACGAGCTCGGTAAACTTGGCGTCCATGTAAATGTCCTTTCTAAAGGTGAAACGATCGCAATGAGTAGATGCGCTCCGGCATGCGCGTGTGGCTAGAACATGCAGAGCGCTATGACGAGGACCCGCCACCGTCGAGGAAGCATGGGAGATAACGACCGCGGGCCCCAAGTCAACAGGAGGCGCCGGGGACACGAGCGGCCCCCGGCTCAACAAGATCGAGGAATGGGACTAGTCGATCTTGTTGTTGGTCAGACCGGCGCGGAACACGGTGGCATCGCCATCGGCCTGGCTCGGATCGTAGAGGTTCAGGGCAGCCACGTACATGGCGGCAGCGGTGACCAGGTCGTCCTTGTAGGTGACCTCGTTGGGAGCGTGTGCCTGAGACTCGGCACCCGGGCCAAAGCCCACGCAGGGGATGCCATAGCGGCCCTGGATGGAGACGCAGTTCGTGGAGAAGGTCCACTTGTCGCACAGCGGACGACCGGTGCGCTTGTCCATGCTGGGCTCGCAGCCGATGCGCTCGTCACCGAACATGGCCTTGTGGGCGTCGACGAGGGCCTTGACGTGCGGAGCGGTCTCCTTGTTGATCCACGTGGGGAAGTAAGCCTCGGTCTCGTAGACCTCGCCGGTCCAGGACGGACGGTCGTACATGTACATGGAGACCTTCACGTCGTCGCCGTACTTCTTGGCGGCCGGCAGGTTACGGATCTCGTCCAGGCAGGACTCCCAGGTCTCACCGGCGGTCATGCGACGGTCGATGGAGATGGCGCAGGAGTCAGCGACAGCGCAGCGGCTGGGGCTGGTGTAGAAGATCTGGCTGACGGTGCAGGTGCCGCGGCCCAGGAAGCGGGCGTCCTCGTAGTGGTCGGGGTTGTACTTGGGGTCGAGCATCTTGACGAGGCCCTTGATGTCGGTCGACTCGTCGCAGCCGTTGTTGTTGAGGGCGCGGACGTCGGCGATGATGTCGGCCATCTTGTAGATGGCGTTGTCACCGCGGTCGGGAGCGGAGCCGTGGCAGGAGGTGCCGTGAACGTCGACGCGGATCTCCATGCGGCCGCGGTGACCGCGATAGATGCCACCGTCGGTGGGCTCGGTGGAAATGACGAACTCGGGCTTAATGCCGTCCTTGTTGTAGATGTACTGCCAGCACATGCCGTCGCAGTCCTCTTCCTGGACGGTACCGACGACCATAATCTTGTAGCCCTCGGGGATGAGGCCCATGTCCTTCATCATCTTGGCAGCGTAGGTAGCAGAAGCCATGCCACCCTCCTGGTCGGAGCCACCGCGGCCGTAGATGATCTCGTCGGTCTCGTAACCCTCATAGGGATCGGCATCCCAGTTATCGATGTTGCCGATGCCGACGGTGTCGATGTGAGAGTCGATGGCGATAATCTTGTCGCCCTCGCCCATAAAGCCCATAACGTTGCCCAGGCCGTCGACCTTGACCTCGTCATAGCCAAGGCTCTCCATCTCGGCCTTGATGCAAGCGACAACCTCGCCCTCCTCGCAGGACTCAGAGGGATGGGAGATCATAGCGCGCAGGAAGCGAGTCATGTCGGCGCGGTGAGACTCAGCAGCAGCCTTGATAGCGTCGAAATCGAG
>CABQNF010000230.1 GCA_902465465.1 uncultured Collinsella sp.
ACTCCTTCTTGCTCATCTTGAGCAGGTCGCGGCCCTCCCAGAGAACCTCACCGGAAAGATGCTCGTCATCGTCGGTCAGGCCCATGATGGCCAGCGTGGTGATGGACTTACCGCAGCCGGACTCACCGACCAGGCCCATGGTCTGGCCAGGACGGACATCAAAGTTGACATGATCGACGACGTTGATATCACCGTGGTGCTCAAACTGGATGCAGAAATCACGGACCGAAAGGATCGGCTCAACGGACTCATCGGGCACATGGCGGTCGTTACGCTTGAGCTCGACATCGCGCAGGGCGCCAAGACGGGCGGACAGGGACTGAGCCTGCTCCTTGTAAGCGCGAACAGGGTCGGAGACCAGCAGGTCGGCCTCGCGGCGCTTGGAGGAATCGGTCGGATCCAGGGCGGCGGAGGGAGCAGCGGCCATGGCGTCGGTAATGCCCTCGGAGAGGATGTTGAGCGCCAGGCAGGTGATCATGATAGCCAGACCCGGGAACAGCGCCTGCCACCAACGGCCAGCGAGCACGCCACCGCGGGCGTCGGCGAGGATGTTGCCCCAGGTAGCGGTGGGCTCCTGGATACCAGCGCCGATAAAGGTCAGCGAGGCCTCGAAGATGATGGCGTCGGCGACCAGGGTAACGGTGAAGACCATGATCGGGGCGATGCAGTTACGCAGAACATGCTTGATCAAAATCCACGGAGCCTTGGCGCCGGAAACGATGACCGCGCGGACATAGTCCTCGCCGTACTCGGACACGATGTTGGCGCGCACGATACGGGCAATCTGCGGAGTGTACATAAAGCCAATGGCGAAGATGATCGACGGCACGGAATTGCCCAGGATGGAGACGAAGACGGCAGCGAGGGCGATGCCCGGGATGGACATGATGATGTCCAGGATGCGCATGATCGCCTCGGAAACGGACTTGCGCGAAACCGCCGCGAGGGCGCCCACGACCGAGCCGCAGACCAGAGCCATGGCAGTAGCACCGAAGCCGATGATCAGCGAGTAACGGCCACCGTAAAGCATACGCGACAGGATGTCGCGGCCCTTATCGTCGGTACCGAAGATAAATCCATTGCCGGGAGCCTGGCGAGCAGTGAAAATCTCGACCGGGCTATAGGGGGCAAGAAGGGGCGCCAGAATCGCGGTCAGGGCGACCAACACCAGCACGACGGCGGCAATCTTAGAAGACAGCGTCATCTTCTTCCAGCCACCGAGCTTGAGCCCCTTGGAGGCAGCCTTCTCGAGCTGCTCGGTTTGCTTCTCTCGAATCTTTACCATAATCTACACCGTCCTGATGCGCGGGTTGATGAGCAGGTAGAGCATGTCAACCACGATGTTGATGATGATGAAGGCAAGAGCAACGACGATGACGACGCCCTGAACCAGGTTCGCCTCGTTGCCCTGAACGCCCTGCAGAATCGCAGTACCCATGCCGGGGAGGTTGAAGATGACCTCGATGACGACGGCGCCGCCCATAAGGTAACCGATCTTAAGACCGAGGGTGGTGACCGGGGTGATCAGCGCGTTGCGCAAAACGTTGATGCCGACGACGACCTTCTCGGGAACGCCGGCGCCACGGGCCATGCGGACGTAGTCCTTGTCGAGCTCCTCAACCATGGCGGTACGCACGATACGAGTCATCTGGCCCGTCAGCGGGAATGCCAGAGCGATAGCGGGCATGATCATACGTCCCAGATAGCCAGCCGGGTTGGTGGTGAAGTGAGGCAGAGCACCGGATGCCGGGAGCACCTTAAGGTAGGAAGAGAACAGCAGAATCAACAGAACGGCAAGCCAGAACGACGGGGTTGCCAAGCCGGCGATGGAAAAGACGCGGATCACTTGGTCCGGCCATTTATCGCGATACAGTGCCGCGATGACGCCGAGCAAAAACGAGACGACCGCGCCGATGGCAAGACCGATGAAGGTCAGCTGCATCGTGACGGGCAGGGCCGTGGAGATGCGCTTGGCAACGGAGTTGCGAGCAGCACCATAGGTGCCCATGTCACCATGGATCAGATCGCCCATGTAGCGCACGTAGCGCACGGGCCAGGGGTCGTCCAGACCATACTTCTCATGGTACTCGGCAACCGCCTCGGGCGAGGCACCGTCACCCAACGCCGTATAGGCGGGGTCGGTCTTGGAGAACGACATAAGGAAGAACACCAGGACGGTGACGCCCAATGCCATGATCGGCAGCGCCACGAGACGCCTTCCAATCAAACGTAGAAAGTTGTTCACGTTCTCTCCCCTTTCTTTTGTCGGTAGGACCAACTGGTATATGAGTATGGATACTCATTACAAGACCCGAGCGACATCGAGGCCGCCCGGGTCTTTGTTTCAACTATGAGGACGTTGCCTAACGACCGACGCCCCACATATGACTCAAACGAGTCTTAGGCCTTGACGGTCGCGACGCCCCTGAAGGACATGCTCGTCGTGCCGATGCCCTTGAAGCCATCGAGGGCCTCGCCGTTGGGCGCGGTAGACGGATCGTCCCAGGAAGCGGAGACGGTCTTGACGTGGACAACGGGGTACAGAACAGCGTTGTCGGCGATGATGTCGAAGCACTCGTTCCACTTCTTCTGCTGCTCGTCGCCCTCGGCGGCAAGAGCCTCGTCCATGAGACCGTGGAGCTTCTCCCACTCAGCGGACTCCTTCCACGGGCAACGGGTCTGCATCCAGACGTTGTCGCCGTACCACCAGTTGAGCAGCAGGTCGGGGTCAGCGCCGAAGCAGGACGGATCGCCAGGGGCAAGGAGGATATCGTAGGCCTC